>JAPHTL010000076.1 GCA_026193355.1 Rhodospirillales bacterium | reverse complement strand
GCCACTGAACTCATCCACCTCGAACCGCTACTCATTGAACGGATCAACCGCTATTTCGGTTTTCGCGCCATCGCCAGGCTGAAGATCATTCAGGGTCCGCTGCCCGAGAAAAAGATCCCGGCGAAGCCACAGCAGCGAACGCTTGCACCGGATCGTGAAACGGATTTGGCGAACGACCTTGCATCGGTCGATGATCCGGAATTGCGCGAGGCCCTGGGCCGCCTTGGCAGGGCGGTCATGGCCAGGGAAAAGCCTGCGGGAAAAGCCTGAGCCTGTGGATAAACCCGTCTGAAAAGCATGATTCTGGGGCTTGTAGAGTCCCTTGCCGAACTTTATAGTCGCAACATCTTGTGTCTGGGAGGTTACGTTGACCCGATTTGTAGTGTTTTTGCTGTTTTTCGCGCCACTTGTCGCGATGATGAATCCCGCCAACGCCAGCGATGATGCGCTCTTGCAGGAGCGAATCGGTGAGCGGGTTCTGGGCAACGCTGATGCGCCGGTCACCATCATCGAGTATTCCTCGTTGACCTGCCCGCATTGCGCAAAATTTCACGCTGAAACTCTGCCCAGAATCAAAAAGAAATACATCGAAAACGGCAAAGCCAAACTGGTGTTCCGCGATTTCCCCTTCGACAGGGTCGGGCTGGCGGCGGCGACCATCGCGCGCTGCGTCCCGCAGGAGCGCTATTTCGGCTTCATCGATATCCTGTTCGCGAGTCAGGGAAAGTGGAGCAGCGCCCCCAACCCGATCGAGGCCGTGGCGCAATTCGCCCGCTTTGCCGGGTTGTCCCCCGAATCGATCGACGCCTGCCTGGGGAACGAGAAAATTGTCGACGCCATCATCAACCGCAGGGTCGAGGGTGAAAAAAACCACGACATCCAATCGACGCCCAATTTCGTCATCAACGGCACCAAGGTCTCCGGCGCATTGCCCTTCGAAGAATTCGACAAGGTCATCGCGAAGGCCCTGGGCGGTTCCTGACGAATTGGCTTAGGGGGAGTATCCGCGTTTGGTGCAGTTCGCCAAGCTACGTCTGTCAGGGTTTAAATCCTTCGTCGATTCGACCGAACTTGTGATCGAGAACGGTTTGACCGGCGTTGTCGGCCCGAACGGCTGCGGTAAATCCAATCTGGTCGAGGCCCTGCAATGGGTCATGGGTGAGACTTCCGCCAAACAGATGCGCGGCAGCGGGATGGAGGATGTCATTTTTGGCGGCACCGCCACCCGCCCGGCCCGCAATATCGCCGAAGTCATCATTGATCTGGACAATGGGGAGCGAAAGGCCCCCGCGCACTTCAACGAGTTCGACGAGCTTGAAGTCAGCCGCCGCATCGAGCGGGAAAAAGGATCCAACTACCGCGTCAACGGCAAGGATGTGCGGGCGCGGGATGTCCAGCTTCTGTTCGCCGATTCCGCCACCGGCGCGCGTTCCACCGCGCTGGTCAGCCAGGGGCGAATCGGGGAGATCATCTCCGCGAAACCGACGCAGCGCCGTCACCTGCTGGAAGAGGCGGCAGGCATCACCGGACTACATTCCCGCCGGCATGAGGCGGAGCTGCGGCTTCGCGGCGCGGAGACCAACCTCGAACGCCTTGACGACGTCATGGCGACGATGGAATCGCAGATGGCCAATCTGCGCAAGCAGGCGCGGCAGGCGACCCGCTATCGCAACCTTTCGGACCACATCAGAAAGGCCGATGCGGCACTTTACGCCATTCGCTGGTCTGATGCGCTGGATACGCTGGAAGCGGCGCGAGAGGCTTTCAAGCAAGCGGAGGGGCGTGTCGTTGAGCTGACCCGTCTGGCTGGCGAGGCATCGACCCGCCAGGCCGAGGCGGCCACAGCCATGCCCGACCTGCGCAAGGCCGAAGCGGCGGCTGCGGCAGAAATGCAGCGCCTTCGCATGGCCCGCGAGGCACTGGACGAAGAGGAAAAGCGCGTTGCGGAAACCCTTGATGGGCAAAACCGGCGCGTTGCGCAGCTCTCGGCGGATATCGACAGGGAGCGACGGCTTATTGCCGATGCGAACGAAGCCGTCACCCTGCTTGAAAAGGAAAAGGCGGAAATCGCCGAAGCCCGCGCGGGCGAGGAAACCGCGCAGCATGAGGCAAAGGAGCGGCTGGACGCCGCCGCTGCCATCGTCAATGAAATGGAACGGGAACTGTCCGCCCTGACGGAGAAGGTTGCGTCCGACGAGGCGCGACGCAATGACCTCGGCCGCCGTGTCGCCGAACTGACGACCCGGAAGGAAAGACTGCAAAAGCGCACCGACGAAATCACGGCGCAGCGCGCCCGCCTTGAAAACGAGGGGATCGTCGGGGAGGCCCTGGCCGAGGCCGAAAACATGGTCACTGCCGCTCAGGACCTTGTTGCGGCGGCGCGGGAAGACATTGAAACAGCCGAAGCGGCGCGCAACGAAGCCCACGAAGCCGTCGCGGCCGCCATCGAAGCCAACCGCAATGCCGAAGCGAACGTAACCCACCTTGAGGCCGAGGAACGCGCCCTGGCCGAACTTCTGGAAGCTGGAGATCCGGGCCTTTGGCCGCCGCTTATCGATTCGCTGTCCGTGGAGCCGGGATACGAGGCGGCGCTGGGCGCTGCGCTGGGCGAAGACCTTTCCGCGCCGACGGACGAGGCCGCTCCCGTTCATTGGCGCAACCTTCCCCCCTACGCCGATACTCCGTCCCTGCCGGATGGAGTAGAGCCGCTTGGTCGATTTGTTCAGGGCGGCGAGGCCCTGCGTCGCCGCATCGCCCAAATCGGCGTTGTCGCCGACCCGGAGACCGGCGCACGGCTTATGGGCGCGCTGCGTCAAGGCCAACGCCTGGTCAGCCGCGACGGTGGCCTGTGGCGGTGGGACGGCCTGATCGTTTCGGCGGGGACGCCCACGGCCGCGGCGGCACGTCTTCAACAGCGCAACCGCCTCAAGAACCTCAGGGAAGAAATGACCGCCGTGCGCGCCACGGCGGAAAAATTCGCCGAACAGCTTGAAACCGCACGCGCGGCCGAAACCGATGCGCGGACCCACGAGCAGGAAGCAAGGGATCGGGTCAAGGCGGCGGATGCCTCGCTGGCGCGGGCCCGCGATACCCACGCCGAGGTTCGTCACAAGGCGGCGGAACACGCCACGCAGCTCAAGGGTATCGCCGAAACCGAATTGAACCTGACATCCGATATGGCGGAAACGGACGCCGCCCTGAAAGAGTCCGCCTCAGCGCTGGAAAGCCTTCCCGATTCTGCCGCCGGCCGCGAAAAGGCGGCCGGGATGCGCGCCGAACTGGCCGAACGTCGCGCCACCCATGTCGAAGCCCAAAGCGCCTATGACTACGTACGCCGGGAAATGGAAGCGCGCATCAATCGCCTGGCCACCATTGAGCGCGAACTGGTGTCCTGGGCGCAGCGCAAACAGGGCGCCGAAGGCCAACTGGGCACATTGGCGGAACGCCAGACGGCCGTGCAGGGTGAAAT
>JAPHTL010000294.1 GCA_026193355.1 Rhodospirillales bacterium | reverse complement strand
GCTACCACTGATCCTGAAATGGCGGGGGGAAACGCCAGGCGCCGCAAACGCATATTCAAAGTCACGGAATTCCCTGTGCGCCTCAAGGTCGGCCAAGTGTTTCTGCCAATGCGGCATGGCCAGTTCTTCTCTCGACGTCATGTCCTGACGCTTCTTGCCGAGTGAGAAGGTCGGATCAATCCCGGTAATCCGGGCGAAGCCGTCGGAGAAATGGGTGAAGCGGAGGTCGGCGTCCATTTCCCACACCCAGTCCGAAGACACCTCGGCGATCTGGCGGTACCGCTCCTCGCTACGTTGCAATTCTTCCGCAGCCTTCACGCGCTCCGATATGTCACGGACCATGGCGATATAAAGATATCCATGTTCGGCGGATGGCAGCAGGCTGATACGCACTTCAATGGGGAATATGGTTCCGTCCTTGCGCCGATGCGCTGTTTCCAGCGTGACGGGATAGTTTTCCGGATCGGCAATGCCGAGGTCCCATGTTTCGCGCAGATCTTCAAAATCAACCGCGGCGTCCAGTTCCCTGACCGTGATAGCCAGAAGCTCCTGGTGCGAGTAGCCGGTCTGTTGGCAGGCGATCTGGTTAACGTCGAAGATCTTGCCATAACGGTCGTGGATATAGATGGCGTCTCCCGCGTTCTCGACCATGGAGCGGAAGCGGACCTCGCTTGCTTTCAGTTCTTCTTCGGCCCTGACTCTTTCCGTTATGTCGCGGATCAGACCGGTAAACATGCGGTTCCCGGAAACTGAAAACTCGCTGACGCCCAGGTCTATGGGAAAGGTCGAGCCGTCCTTGCGAAGCGCGAAGACTTGCCGACCGTTCCCGATGATCTTTTTTTCGCCCGTTTCAAGATATCGGGAAAGATACTGGTCGTGACTGGATGCGTACGGGTCGGGCATCAGCATGGAAACATTGTTGCCAATGACCTCACTTTCGGCATAACCGAACATTTTTTCGGCGGCGGGATTAAAACTTTTGACGATGCCACGGTCATCAATGGTGACGATGCCGGTGACGGCAGAAACGACGAGTGAATCGAGAAAGGATTCGCGATCCCTGATTTCGGCCGTTCGCTGCTCGACAAGGTCACGGATCCGTTTTGTCCGGGTCGCTGAACCGGCCATGTAGACGGTTCCTCCAGCCGTCAGGAAGAGACAGGTGATCAGCACCAACCAGTTCTGGATCGGTATCGTATAACCGACTTCCTGATCGACGGGACGTGCGATCAGGCTCCATGTCCGGTCTCCGATCATGAAGGATCGCTCAAGATTGATTCCCGATCGCGCTTCATATGCGGTCAGGACGGGCGCAGAGGATGATCGTTTGCGGGAATTATGAATGTACAGAAGCTCCGCGACGCTGCCGGCGGCTTCGTCGTAAAGGTAAAGATCGATGCCCTCTGCCTTGGCGAAGGACGCCGATTCGTAAATGCCGGAAACAAGCGAGCTTACTCGAACGACGCCTACGGCGTACCCACGAAGATTCCTTTGCCGATCTTCCATGTTGTTATTGGCGCTGTGATTTGAATAGGCCGGCGCGATGACAAGAACGCCTGTGCTGTTGTGCGCGGTCTGAACGATGTCGATTCTTCCACTCGTGACGATTCCGCCTGTATCGCGCGCCTTTTCAAGCGCGCGAAGCTGCGTTGGGTTGGAGGCCAGATCGAAGCCGATGGCCGTCAGGTTCTCTTTCATGGGTTCGGCATATTGGACGGGGAAATAGGTTTCCCGTTCTCCCGCCGGAACGAGGTTCCCATCCTTGTCGCGTTCCCTGATGCTGAATCCGGCAATGCCGTCCTTTTGGACGGACGCCTCGAATTCCTGCCGGTCGGCCCGGTTGACGCGGGGAACCCATTCAAGCGCAAGGAAGCTTCGCTCCATGTTTCTTTGCGCAACGATATCGGTGAAGTTCCTGAACTCGTAACGTTCGACGTTTGTCGATCCCTCGAAGAAACCGACAATCGATTTCAGGGTCTGGATTTCTGATGCGATATTTATTTCGACGGCAGAAAGGCGATCTTCTGCGGCCTCCAGGAAATATTCAAGGTGCCCTTCTCTCGCCCGATCATTGAGGTTGGATAATGTCAGAAATGACAATGCCACACCCAGAACGGCTACTGCGGCCGCGGGTAGAAAGTGGAAGGTCCGGTTCATCAAGGTTATCTGTTTCTTTTTTGTCGGTATGGGCATGATACTACGCAAAACCGCACGGACAATAGAAACAGAACGTTTAAAACAATGGGTGAACTCCCGCAATCGAATAGGGGAGACGCCGGAAATTCCGTTGGGGCGGAGGCTTCAGTTCGTGCGCGGCGATACGATGCGTTCGACGAACTCCGACAGGATTGCCTGATAAAGTCCGTCGCCCAGAATCACATCCTCGACCCCGGCGTCAATGCTCGGGTTGTCGTTGACCTCGATGACAAAAACGCCCTCGCCGGTTTCCTTCAGATCGACGCCGTAGAATCCGTTGCCCATGATTGCCGAGGACTTCACTGCGGCGTCGAGCACGGGCGCGGGAACGTCCTCCACCCTCCACGCCTTGAAGCCGCCGGATTCGGTGCGTTTCGATCCGTGGCGGTAGATCTGCCAATGGTTGCGGGCCATGAAGTACTGGCAAGCGTATAGGGGCTTCCCGCCAAGCACGCCTATGCGCCAGTCGTATTCGGTCGGCACGAAGGCTTGCGCGATGATCAGGTCGCTGTCATCCAGAAGCGCTTGACCCTGCGACAGCAGTTCATCCTGATCCTTGACCTTGACGACGCCGCGCGAGAACGAGCCGTCGGGGATTTTAAGGACCATTGGGAAGGCAAGGCTTTTCGATGCGTCGGCCAGGGTGCGGCGGCTGAGGATCACCGTTTCCGGCGCCTGGATGTTCTGGCTTTGCAGGGCTTCGGCCAGAAACACCTTGTTGGTGCAGCGCAGGATGGAAAGGGAATCGTCGATCACCGGAATGCCCAGAGCCTCGGCCCGGCTGGCGAAACGGAAGGTATGGTGGTTGACCGTGGTCGTCTCGCGGATGAACAGGGCGTCGTATTCGGCAAGGCTTTTGTAATCGGCCTTGGTGATGAAGCGGACATCGATGTTCATGGCCTTGCCGATCTTGGCGAATTTCTTCAAGGCGCGGGAGTCGGATGGGGGCATTTTTTCGTTCGGGTCATGCAGGATTGCCAGAACGTGTCGGGGGTTGGCCTGGGCCTTTTTCGGGGGGCGCCAGGCGGAGTGGAGAAACTCGACGATACTGGCACGGAAGGTTTTTTCCTCCGCAGGATCAAGGTGCTGGGCGCTGACCGGTTCCAGCGCCGTGTATTCCCAGGTTCCGCCCTTCGGCTGGAACTGGACGGTGGCGACAAGAAGCGGCACCTGGAAACGATCGAACAGCATGGCGCTGCTTTTGCGGAACCGCGCATCGTCCGTCTTGCCAAAGGAAATGAAGATTTCGAACCGGCTTTCAGGCCTTTCGGGCAGGCGGGCGATTTCACCGTTCAGCGCCGTCTCGATCCCCTCGACGACCGGGTGCCACAATTGTTTCTGGCGGAGCTGCGTCAATTGCTGGATCGCCGGGATGACCCGGTGGCCGCGCGCGGCGCCAAGCAGCGATACATAGTACCCCCGCCCCATGTAGCTGAAATCGGAACTGAGGTTGATGACCCGTGCGCGTTTCGATGCGAAAGACTTGGAATCGGTCAGGTAGTCACGGGGACGGCGGACGAATTCGGCGAGCCCCTCGGGAAAGGTCGATGCCGGACGGTCGGAGAGAATGACGAACAGCGGCTTCATTTTTTCTTTTTCCTGGACGGTTTGCATCCGATGACGACGGCGGCCTGCAGCTTTCCCTTGCCGTACTTCGCCATGATCTCAAATTCGCGACGGGGGATCGGGACGCTGAGGTAATCGGCGCCCGTGTAGAATTCGCGTTCCGGGCTGTCATCGGGATCGGAGACGTAGACATAATGGTCGTCGAAACCCGAAACGGTGACCCAGTGGGGTGATTTGTCGCCATGCAGACGGTACTGGCTGGTCAGGACAAGGCTCATTTTTCCGTCCTGGAATCGCGCCTCCAGCTCGTCCATCGATAGCGGCCCCACACGGACGGGGATGCCCGCTTCGGTGACCTGCGCGTCGAAGTCCTCGTGCACAAGCCGAAGAACTTCCTTTTTTTCCTGGCTGCGCACCGAATCGATGAAAGGGGGCTCCAGGTCGCTGACGAATATTTCAACGTCGAAACCACGTTTCGCCGCAGCCAGCGCCAGGCCACGCGGGCCGCAGCCTCCGTGTCCGGATGTCATGAATATCGTTGTTGCCTCGCGCCAGATGGCGATCTCCGCCCGTTGATCCATCTTGACCCCGGCATCGATGGCATGCATGGCCATGAGAAGGGAAGCGGGTCCGCAGGTGAAGTCCATGGTCTGGCTGTAGTGGCGGACGGGCGAGGAGATGACGCAAATGTCCGGGATAAGAGACTTCTCCATGCGATAGGCGTCGGAATGATCCTCGTAATAGTCTGGATAGACGGCGAATTGCGTGTATCCCCGGTCACGGTAAAGGGTGATGGCCCCCTTGTTGGTCGGGCTGACCTCCAACCGCAGGACGCTCGCGCCCTGATCTGTGGCTTCGTCTTCGGCCCAGTTCAGCAACCGCGCGCCGATACCCGCCTTGCGGTGCTCCTTGAGGACGGCGATGGAGTAAAGCCGCGCCAAGGAGGTGTTTCGCCGGAAGATGACAAGGGCATAGCCGACAAGTTTCCCATCCAGCCATGCCGTTGCCGTGCTGGCCGTGGGGCTGGTCAAAAGGTGCCGGAAGGCGCGCCGTGACAGCCTGTCGATCTCGAAGCAACGGTTCTCAAGCTCGATAAGGGCGTCAAGATCCGAAACATCGGCGGGTTGGATCATGATCGCGCCACGCCCTTGGTCGGGTGCGTGGGAACCTGCTCCTTTTGTCGCCTGTCTTTTGGCCATTCACGTCCTCATGGAGAGCACTGATCGCAACAATCTGCGTTGGGCAGCATACCATTCGCCAATTTACGGTCGCTATCAATTTGCGGTGCTTGGAAGGGGGCGGGAACCTGTTAAAGTGACGCACCGTCACTGCGGATCCATTCCTGGACAATGAGCGAAGAAAATTCATCCCCGGTTGAAACCATCCTCGTCTATGTCGGCCTTGACCTGGTCGGTGATGGACTGATCAAGCTTCCATTCATTCGCGCCCTGCGTGCCGCCTTTCCCGAAGCCCGGATCACCTGGCTGGCCGGTAAGGGCAAAAGCGTTTTTACGGGACCGCTGGCCCCTTTGGTCGACGGCCTGCTTGATGAGGTGGTGGACGAAGCCGGGATTGGATCGGGCTGGCGTGAACTGTTTCGTCCTGCCTTGCATGGGTCGGCGCTGGAAGGGCGGCGTTTCGACCTGATTGTCGATACGCAAAGGCGTGTGCTGACGACCCTGATCCTGCGCGCCATTCCCCATCAGGTGTTTGTTTCCGGAACCGCCGGTTTCCTGTTTTCGGAGAAAAAGCCGAAAGGCCGCCATGAAAAGCCGCCCGGCATGGTGCGTCAGATGCTTGACCTGATCGAAACGGCGACCGGTCAGGCAGCGGTTCCCGATGCTGCGGAACTTCGGCTTGATGAATCGGTCATTGCGGTTGCCGAAACCCTTTTGCCGGATGGACCGGCCTATGTCGGCCTGGCGCCGGGTGCTGGCGGACGGCACAAGTGCTGGCCGCTGGAAAGGTACACGGATCTGGCCAGACACCTTGCGGATGGCGGAAAGGTCCCTGTTTTCCTTCTCGGGCCAGCAGAGGGGGAGTGGGCCGATGATATCCGGGCATCGGCGCCTAACGCATTGCTTCCCTTGCAGGATGCGCGCGCCGGGGGGCTCGGTGTGTCGCCGTTGTTGACCATCGCGATGGGGCGACGCCTGTCTGCGGCGGTGGCCAACGATGCGGGTGTGGGGCATATGCTGGCGGCGGCGGGAACGCCGCTGATCTCGCTGTTTGGGCCGACGCCACCTGCCAAGTTTGCGCCTGTGGTGAGCCGTGGCGTCGTGATCCGCGCTCAGGATTTCGGTGGTGCGGAAATGTCGGCCATACCCATTGAAGCGGTCGCAGCGGCCGTTGATTCGATCCTTTCGGGCGGGTGATTTGCCTTTGCCTCCCTTCGGATGTTATGCCTACCCGCCATAAGGCCGGCGAAAAGCGTCGGTCCCGGCGAAAGGAGCGACCGATGAGTCAGGCCAAGGACGGCGATACCGTAAGCATTCACTATTCCGGAACACTCGATGACGGGACCATGTTCGACAGTTCCGTGGGCAATGATCCCCTTGAATTCACCCTTGGAACGGGATCGGTCATTCCGGGGTTTGAATCGGCGGTTACGGGGATGAAGGTCGGCGATAAAAAAAGCACGACCATTCCCGCCACGGAAGCTTATGGCCCGCACGACCCTGAAATGGTTCAGGAAGTTCCGCGCGAACAGATCCCCCCCGAGGTCGAACTGGAAGTTGGCGGCCAGTTGCAGGCCCAGGGGCCAGACGGGCAGGTTTTCGTTCTTACCGTGTCGGCTTTCAACGAAAACACCGTGACACTGGATGGCAATCACCCGCTTGCGGGCAAGGATCTGACCTTCGAAATCGAACTGGTCGGCATCGCCTGATCCAGGCGCATCTGTGGAATCAACCGGCGTGGCCTTTGGCTTCGCCGGTTTTTTCATGCCGTCTGTTATGTGAAGTTTTCGTGACGGGGTTGCCCCGTTTCGCCGAACTGCTAAGTTCGGGGCGGTTCATTCAGGCGCAATCAAGATGCAGCGCGGAGTTAGCTTCGGATGTACAACAGGCGTTTGGCCCTGTTCCTCGCATTCTGGCCGGGAGTTTTCCTCCTCGGTCTGGCCGCGCTGACCGGCAACCTTTCGCCGTACTGGGCGGGGGGCATCGCCCTTTCCGTCGTTATCGGCGGGGCATGGGTGCTGAAGCAGCCCTATCAACTTGTATACGGTGAAGGCCACCTGCCCCTGACGGACGGGCGCGACGGCGCTATTCTGGATTCCCTGCCCGATCCGGTGGTCATGCTGGACCGGAAACGCCGGGTTGTGTCCACCAATGCCGCAGGGCGCGAAATACTGAACATCAGCCAGACGGGGGATGACCTTTCGCGGTGGATGCGGCATCCGGAAATTCTCGACGCGGCGTCCCTTGCCGTTGCCGAGGGTGCGGAAGCCGATGTTGAAATCTTCTTGCCCGGCCAACCCCGCCGCGCCTATCACGTTCTGTTGAGGACCCATGACGGTGGGACCCGAGATGACAGTCCCGTCGCTGTTGCGATCTTTCACGACATGACGGCGCGAAACGAAGCCGAACGCATGCGCGCCGATTTTGTCGCCAACGTCAGCCATGAACTGCGTACGCCGCTTTCCGCCCTGAGCGGATTCATCGAAACGCTGGAAGGCCCGGCGCGGGATGATGTTGCGGCGCGTACGCGGTTCCTCGGGATCATGCGCGAGGAGGCGAACCGTATGGGCCGCCTTATCGATGACCTTCTCTCCCTTTCACGCGTTGAGGCGAACGCCCATGTTCCACCTGCGGGGAGGGTTCAGGTCGAGGGCGTCATCCGCGGGGTTGCAGGAACTCTTTCAGAGCGCGCCCGGTCGCGCGGCATGACGATCGGGATCGTCTGTTCGACAAACCTGCCCGATGTGATCGGTGACGCCGACCAATTGACCCAGGTTTTCCAGAACCTTGTGGACAACGCCATCAAGTACGGCCCCGAGGCAACCCCGATCCTGATCGAGGCCACGCGTTTGGACAGGATGCCGGGAACCGGTGATCCCGGTGTGTCCGTGGCGGTATCCGATGAAGGTGGCGGCATATCGCCGGAAGACATGCCCCGCCTGACCGAGCGGTTCTACCGAATTGACAAGGCGCGTTCGCGGGAGGTGGGCGGCACCGGGCTTGGACTTGCCATCGTCAAGCATATCGTCAACCGCCACCGCGGCCGTCTTAACGTCAAAAGCGAGGCCGGGAAGGGAACTACCTTCACCGTTCTTTTGCGTTCTGTCGTTTGATTTCCCGGGCGTTTCCAGAAAAATTCCCGCCTGTCACAAAACCGTAACACAGATGTCATAAAAGGGTCCCGCGAAGCCGATAGGGTCCGGACGTGATTGCAGCGGACGATCGCAGACACGTTTGAAATCCTGAATTCCGCTTCGAAAGTTTGGAGACTTTTTCATCATGTTTCGAAAAGCCATGACTCTGGTCGCTCTTGCGTCCATCGGATCAACCCTCGGCGCAACCGGCGCCGCGCATGCGCGCGACCAGATCCGCATTGTCGGTTCTTCGACCGTCTATCCGTTTTCCACGACGGTGGCCGAACAGTTCGGCAAAACGACAAATTTCAAGACCCCCGTTGTTGAGAGCACCGGCTCGGGCGGCGGCCTCAAACTGTTTTGCG
>JAPHTL010000234.1 GCA_026193355.1 Rhodospirillales bacterium | reverse complement strand
CCGCCCGCCCAGCCCCAGCACCACGGTCGCCGAAACCTTCATCCCGGCATCGGCCGCGCGGGTCAGGGCGCGTTCCATGCTGGCCGCCGTCGCCCCCTTGCGGATGCGACGCAGGATGTCAGCCGACCCGCTTTCGATGCCGACGTAAAGAAGCGTCAGCCCCGCTTCCTTCAATGTCCGCAGTTCCTCAACCGGTTTGCGCAACAGGTTGATCGGCGTGGCGTAGCACGACACCCGCGCCAGATCGGGAAGGCGCGCCTTCAGCCGGCCCAGAATGCGCAGCATAATATCCGTCGGCAGGACAAGCGCATCCCCATCGGCCAGAAAAACCCGATGCGCGTCCGGCCAGTCCTGGGCGGCATCGTCGATATCGGCGAAGACATCGTCCAGCGGCCGCGCCGTGAAGGTCTTTGTCTTGTACATGGAGCAAAAGGTGCAACCGTTGAAGCTACACCCCAGCGTCGCCTGAATGATCAGGTTCGGCCCCTCCGAAGGAGGGCGGTACAGCGGCATGTCGTAAAGCATCGTCATTCCTCAATCAGCCTTTCCCGGAACACCGGGCGGCAGGAAGCAAACCACCGGCGGACATCGCCAGACGACACCATCATCGCCTGCAAGGATAGTCAGAAAAGCGTCCATGTCCGCATCGTCGGGAAGATGGATCAGATGCGCGGCGCAATCGGTGCAGTCGCTGCTGCCAAATCCCGGAACCGGGATCGACGCACCCGGCAACTTCGCCACCCGCCCGATCACATCACATTCATTTCCGCCCGTAAGGGCGGCCACGGCCTGCACCCCCGCCGTATTGGTCAGGATATCGACATGCCAGCGGAGCGTTTTGCCGACACGCGCGTGACGCCGCACCCTGGCGCGGATACCCCCCGGCCCGCGGGCGCTGCCACCGTAAAGGTACCGGCCGGGATCAAGCCTTGCCTCCGGCCGTCCCTTCAATGCAAGGGTCAGGGGGCGGAGAAGCTCGATCACAAGGGCGTAAGCCCCCCCGGCATCAGGCAACGATTCGATGTCTTCCACGGTTTTCATCATCGGCCAGAATTTCCCGCAACATTACCTGCGTTTTATAGGCGCTGCCTTTGGGGCATACAATGCACCCGGGCGAGGCGCCGGTCGTCGGTGACGTTGACGCAGGCGCGCATGGAAGGGCAACATGACATCGACCACCCGGCGCATGCGCCGCCAATTACCCCGGAGAGGCCACTTGAAGACCCGCCAGAAAAAATTCAGGGAAGGTGATGTCGTCTTCAGGGAAGGGGATCCGAGCCGCGAAGCCTACATCATCGAAACCGGCCAGATCGATCTGGTCAAGGAGGGCGCGCGCGGGACGGTCCGCCTCGCCACGCTTGTTGCTGGCGACATTCTGGGCGAGATGGGTATCCTGGACGACAGCCCGCGCAGCGCCACCGCCACCGCCGTGGGCAAGGTTACGCTCAAGATCATCGCCCGCGACGATTTCATGAAGGCGCTGCGGGACGAGCCGGGGCTGGCGGCCTCCATCATGGAAAAGATGGCTGCACGCCTGCGCAATGCGGATGCGATGCTGGCCGAGCGCGGGGTCGGGGCGCTTGCCGCGCCGGAAACCCAGCCCTCGATGCAGGCGCGAGCGGGCGGTGACGGCTTTTTCTCGCGCCTGTTCCAGAAGCGACCAGCAGGCAGGACGGCCTCCATCGAAATTCTTGTCGCCGGTCTTGTCGGCGACGAGGACGGGATGCAGGCGAAACGGCTTGTCGCGGCATTTGAAGGGGCGCAGGGCGTCCGTGCGCGAATGATCGGCCAGCCGCTCCAGCCCAGCAAGGAAGGCGGCATGGCCGACCAGCTTTCCGCCCTTATAGGAACTGGTCGCAAATGGCTGTCCGACAAGGGTGGCGACCTGTTGATCTGGGGAACGCTCGACGAAGAAAAGAAAACCATGCGGCTGCGATTCCTGTCCGCCCTTGACGATATCGAGGACAGGCCCGGCGCCACCGTGGCGACCAGCGCCACCGCCTTCCCCGCAGAATTCGGCGAGGAATTTTCGCCCCTCCTGATCGCTGTCGCGCTTTCCGCACTCACGCCCAGCAACGAGGCGCACCTTCAGATGCTGCGCCTTGGTTTGCCGCAACTTTTGCCCGGCGCGCGGATCATGGGACAGAAGCCGCCGCTTGATCTTGAAAGGAACGATCAGGCGTCGATACAGGTTGCGTATGGAAATGCCACGGCGACCGCCGGTCACTTTACCGGCGATGGGCGGTGGTTCGAAGAAGCCCGCGCGGCCTATGAACAGGCGATCAAATCGCTTGCGCGGACAAACGCCAGACTGGATTGGGCGATGGCCCACAAACAGTTGGGCGCGACCTTGATGGCGCTGGGTGAGCGCGACGAAAAGAAAGAGCTTTACGAACAGGCGACCGAAGCCTTGCGCAACGCCATGACCGTGATGACCCGCGCCGACCTACCCGGCCTCTGGGCGCTGACGCAGGCCAGGCTTGGAACCTGCCTTTACCGTCTCGATTCGCTGGATGGCGAATCACAGGGCCTGAAGGATTCGTGCATCGCCTTCCAGAACGCCCTGCAAGTCCTGTCCATGACCGGGGGCGCAGCGGCGAAATGGTCCGAAACAAAGCACAGCCTCGCCCAGGCGCTTCAGGTTCTGGGGGGGCAGGAACGACGCCCCGAACTGATCGAACATGCAATCGAGGCCTGCAACGACGCCCTGAAGGTGCGCGACCGCGAACAGATGCCGGCAGCCTGGGCATCGACGCAGAACAATCTGGGTTCCGCGCTTTTCCTGCTGGGCAAACTGACAAGCGAGCGCGAACCACTTGAAAAGGCGCTTGAGGCCTTCGAGGGCGCGATCGAGACATATCAGGCCATCGGCGCAACACGCATGGCGGCCGTGACGGAGCGGAACCTGGCCCGCGTCAGGGAAGTGCTGGGGCCATCCCCCAAGGAACGAACCTATCTTTCGGAAGAGTGACCGCGCCACGAATGCCGGTGCTGGTCTGGAGGGGGCATAGCTGCTACAACCCCGCCGTTTTGATTACGGAAAGATCGCATGAGGAAAGGCCACCACAATGACGAAGCTGAAGCTCGGCATCCCCAAGGGAAGCCTTGAAGCCGCCACCAAGGAACTGTTCGCACAGGCGGGTTGGTCTATCACATCGCGCAGCCGCAATTATTTTCCGACGATCGACGACGACGGCATTTCATGCGCGCTTGTCCGTTCGCAGGAAATGGCGACCTATGTCGCCAGCGGAACACTCGATTGCGGCCTGACGGGGATGGACTGGATTCTTGAAACCGGGGCCGATGTCGAAACGGTCTGCGATCTGGTCTATTCCAAGGCATCGGACCAACCGGCCCGTTGGGTTCTGGTCGTCGACAGGGATTCACCCGTCCAGAAGGTTGAGGACCTGCAAGGCAAGAAAATTTCCACCGAGCTTGTCGGTTTCACCAAACGATATTTCGAAGAACGCGGAATCGACGTCACGGTCGAATTTTCATGGGGCGCCACAGAGGCCAAGGTTGTCGAAGGACTGGCCGATGCAGCCGTGGAAATTACCGAGACCGGAACCACAATCAAGGCCCACGGCCTGCGTATCGTCTGCGACCTTCTGCATACGCACACCGTGCTGATCGCCAACCGGCAATCGCTGGCGGATCCTGTCAAGAAGGCGAAAATCGATCAGATCGCCCTGCTTCTGAAGGGCGCCCTGGCGGCGCGCGACAAGGTTCTGCTGAAGATGAATGTCCCGGCCGGAAGAATCGATGAGGTTGTCCGGATGCTGCCGAGCCTGCACGCCCCGACGGTAAGCCACCTGCACAATAACGACTGGCTTGCGGTGGAGACCGCCGTTTCCCGGCGTGAGGTGCGCGACCTCATTCCGCAGTTGAAAGCGACGGGGGCGGAAGGGATTCTGGAATTCGAACTGACAAAACTGGTCTAGGGTCCAAAACCCTATAGCGGCCTTCCATTAACAGCGCACAGGGCCTAAATTGATCATCCGCTGACCGGACAGCTGTTTCCTGAGGCGGGAAAGATCGGAACCAGCGGGAAAATCGACGTGACAATCGTTATCAGTATTTTGTCCTTGTTTGTGGCTCTGGCCGCCGTCTGGTTTTCCAGCGAGGCGACACGCCGCATGCAGGAGGCCCAGAAACGATTCGCCGAAACCTACATCAAACCGCTCAAGCATGAGATGGAAGGCCTCGACAAGAAAATCGACCGGGTCGCAACCTCGCTGAACGAACTGGCGAAAAAGTACGGCGAATCGAGTGGGGAGCTGACCGCGCTGGAAGCAAAGATCGAAATCGAGGCAAAGAACATTGCCGAGCTGGGGCAAAAGCTCGACGCCCTTGACCTCAGCATCCCCCCCAAGTTCAGATCCACAGTGCCAGGAAGAAACGGCACCCCGCCGCCGAAACCCTGACGGACGCCTTTGCAGACGATTCTTCCGCCCCTTAATTCTGCTCCCGCCCTTGAACCGAAGCTCTCTTCCGCCTAGCTGAATACTGTGCAGTGCTGCACAGGGCGCTGCATTTATGATTGAAAAATATTATTTTTGCACGTCCTATAGGTTGTCGTCGCTTGCGTTCTTGCAGCAATGGGAGGTTTCATGTCCCCGAAAGTTCTGGTCATTGATGATGACGAGGTGGCGCTTGACCTGGTTGAGGAGGTTCTTGCGAAGGATGGGTGGGCGGTCACAAAATCGACCAGCACTGCAAAAGGGCTGGAGATGCTTCAGTTCACCCCCTATGACGTGCTTCTGCTCGATTACTACCTTGAGGATGGAGACGCCGTAAGCGTCCTGAACAAGCTCAGGCAGATCGGATCCACGGTTCCCGTGGTGGTGATGACCGCCAGCGACAGCCAGAAGGTCGCCGTCCAGTGCTTCCGGCTTGGCGCGGTCGATTTCGTCCCAAAGCCCTTCGATGCGGATTTTCTGAGAATCGTCGCAAGGCGAACCTACGAAAATCGCGGGCCGTCGCTCAGGGACTCCGTCCTGCGGCTGCTGCAATTCTCAAAACACCGCGACGATTGCGGCGTTGCAAAGGGCGCCGAATGCACCTGCGGATTCGAAGCCGCCGTCAGCGGGGCGCGTGAAGCCATCGAAGGCCTGTTTTGACGGCCTGACCCAACGAAGACCAAATCACCGTGGCTCCATCTTTATGTGCGGGAATGTCGTTTTCAGGGAAAAAGTCAGGG
>JAPHTL010000093.1 GCA_026193355.1 Rhodospirillales bacterium | reverse complement strand
GCCATTCGTGCAGGTCGGAACTTACCCGACAAGGAATTTCGCTACCTTAGGACCGTTATAGTTACGGCCGCCGTTTACCGGGGCTTCAATTCAGAGCTTGCACCCCTCCTCTTAACCTTCCGGCACCGGGCAGGCGTCAGACCCTATACGTCGCCTTGCGGCTTAGCAGAGTCCTGTGTTTTTAGTAAACAGTCGCCACCCCCTGGTCTGTGCCCCCCCGCAATGGTTGCCCACTGCGAGGGCCCCCTTCTCCCGAAGTTACGGGGGCATTTTGCCGAGTTCCTTCAACATCGTTCTCTCAAGCGCCTTGGTATGCTCTACCTGCCCACCTGTGTCGGTTTGGGGTACGGTCTATAAGTGGGAGTTATTTCCAGGAACGCCTTGGCAGCCAACCCAATCCAATAAGGGTTAACTACTTCCAGTATTCGTCACTTCCCACAGGCTCAGGAATATTAACCTGATTCCCATCGACTACGGCTTTCGCCCTCGTCTTAGGGGCCGGCTCACCCTGCGCGGATTAGCCTTGCGCAGGAACCCTTGGGCTTTCGGCGAGAGTGTTTCTCACACTCTTTGTCGCTACTCATGTCAGCATTCTCACTTCCGATACCTCCAGCATACCTCACGGTACACCTTCACAGGCTTACGGAACGCTCCGCTACCACTTGATCATAAGATCAAATCCACAGCTTCGGTGTATGGCTTTAGCCCCGTTACATCGTCGGCGCAGGACGGCTTATTTAGACCAGTGAGCTATTACGCTATCTTTAAAGGATGGCTGCTTCTAAGCCAACCTCCTGGCTGTCTTGGCCTTCCCACTTCCTTACCCACTTAGCCATAACTTGGGGACCTTAGCTGGTGGTCTGGGCTGTTTCCCTTTCGACCATGGACCTTAGCACCCACAGTCTGTCTGCTACGCTGTACTCATCGGTATTCGGAGTTTGGTTAGGTTTGGTAAGTCTGTGGGACCCCCTAGCCCATCCAGTGCTCTACCCCCGATGGTAATCACGTAACGCACTACCTAAATAGTTTTCGCGGAGAACCAGCTATTTCCGAGTTTGATTGGCCTTTCACCCCTAACCACAGGTCATCCCCGTCTTTTTCAACAGACGTGGGTTCGGTCCTCCAGTGCGTGTTACCGCACCTTCAACCTGCCCATGGCTAGATCACTCGGTTTCGGGTCTAATCCATGCAACTCATTCGCCCTATTAAGACTCGCTTTCGCTGCGCCTACACCTATCGGCTTAAGCTTGCTGCATAAATTAAGTCGCTGACCCATTATACAAAAGGTACGCGGTCACGGCTCAAGGCCGCTCCCACTGCTTGTAGGCATCCGGTTTCAGGTACTATTTCACTCCCCTTATCGGGGTGCTTTTCACCTTTCCCTCACGGTACTGGTTCACTATCGGTCGTTGAGGAGTACTTAGGCTTGGAGGGTGGTCCCCCCATGTTCAGACAGGATTTCACGTGTCCCGCCCTACTCGAGGACCTAATCGCTTTCTACCCGTACGGGGCTATCACCCACTATGGCCTGCCTTTCCAGACAGTTCCGGTTCTTACGATTAGGCCACTGGCCTGATCCGCGTTCGCTCGCCACTACTAACGGAGTCTCAATTGATGTCCTTTCCTCCGGCTACTTAGATGTTTCAGTTCGCCGGGTTCGCTTCCTGCACCTATGTATTCAGTACAGGATGACCCACAAGGGGCCGGGTTTCCCCATTCGGAAATCTGCGGATCAAAGGTTGCTCTCACCTCCCCACAGCTTAACGCAGAGTGCCACGTCCTTCATCGCCTCTCAACGCCAAGGCATCCACCAAATGCCCTTCTTACACTTGAGATCTCAGCATCATGCGCAGGGATAAACCCAACGCACGAACACTTTAAATTGTACTCGCTAATGCGAGTACCCAGGAAAATACCTATTCACAATGACAAAGAGCACCGGTCTTGCGACCGATCGATTGCGGCCAGAAGCCGTTATCGAATTGATTACCCTTGGAATACACTTCGGATCTGATTGTTTCCACCGTTGACTTGGTGGAGGCGGACGGGATCGAACCGACGACCTCAAGCTTGCAAAGCTAGCGCTCTCCCAACTGAGCTACGCCCCCAAAAGTCTTGTAGAGGCGCGCGTCTGGGCCACGTCAACCAGATCGAGATCCGGTCGGGTCGCTTCCGCAAGCCGCCACCCCAGAGAACAACTGGTGGGCCTGGGAAGACTTGAACTTCCGACCTCACGCTTATCAAGCGCGCGCTCTAACCAACTGAGCTACAGGCCCTGGTGTCGAGCACATACCCGACAGCGCAAATCCGAAGAAGCTGCATTCCAAAGAAGGGATACGCCGGCGGCGGCCGATGGCCGCTACTACCAGACTTTTAGTATACAAGGGTGCGTGTAATCGAAAGGACAAGTCCTTCAGACGACACTTCCTTGAAAGGAGGTGATCCAGCCGCAGGTTCCCCTACGGCTACCTTGTTACGACTTCACCCCAGTCGCTGACCTTACCGTGGTCGGCTGCCTCCTTGCGGTTAGCTCACCGGCTTCAGGTAAAACCAACTCCCATGGTGTGACGGGCGGTGTGTACAAGGCCCGGGAACGTATTCACCGCGGCATGCTGATCCGCGATTACTAGCGATTCCGACTT
>JAPHTL010000119.1 GCA_026193355.1 Rhodospirillales bacterium | reverse complement strand
GGCCCGGCAATGGCTGTGGCCCTGCTGACCACGCTTTACGGCGCATTGATCGCCAATCTGGTCGCCCTTCCCATCGCTGAAAAACTGAACCTGCGACGCAGCGAGGAAACGTTCAACAAGACCCTGATCATCGAAGGGATCATGGCGATCCAGCAGGGACAGAACCCGCACATGATGGAAGAAATCATGGAGGCCTATCTGTCAGACGCGCAAAAACACCACGATGATGAACCGGAAAAGGAAAACTGACCCCGGACACGACTTGCGAAGTCAGGAAAACGAGGACAAGCCAGGCCGATGCGGAAAAAAAACCGTACAAAAGAAAGCCCTGCCCCAGCCGGTGCGCCCATCTGGATGGTCACCTTCGCCGACATGATGAGCCTGCTGCTCTGCCTGTTCGTCCTGTTGCTGACATTCGCAAACTTCGAAGTGACGAAGTACCAGAAGTTCGCCACCCATATGCGTGAATCGTTCGGCGGCAAGTGGATCATGCAATTGTCGAACGCCGGCAACGTTGGCGATCCAACCCTCGTCCCGCCCGTGCCGGGAACCTTCCCTTCGGATGAAAAGGTCGACAAGGCGGAGCCCGTGGCCGAGCCCGCGCCCAAACCCGTTTCAAAGGGGCCGATGGCCGTTCTCGAACTCGCCCCCGAAGAGCCCGAGGAAAAACCCGGGCAACCCCTGCAACCGGATGAAACAACCGTCGACGCCCTGCAAAAGACGATCGAGAAGGAAATGTCGCGTGACGTTCAGGGCGGCATGGTCGAGGTCGAAAAGAAACGCGGCGGCTCCATCATCCGACTGAGTGAAAAGGCGGCGTTCCCTCTGGGCAGCGATCAGTTGAACGAAAGCTTCAACCCCGTTCTCGACCGCGTCGCCGACATCATCAGGCATAGCAAGGGAATGGTGGTTCAGGTTTCCGGCCACACCGACGATATACCGATTTCCACCGAACGATTCCGGTCAAACTGGGATCTGTCTTCGGCGCGTTCGGCCTCGGTCGTCCATTATCTCGAAAAAAAGACGGGGATTGATCCAAAACTCATCGTCGCCATCGGCCACGGATCAAGCAACCCGCTCGTTCCCAACGATTCGCCGGAAAACAGGGCGAAGAACCGACGGGTGGAAATCAGCATCGTTCCCCGTCAGCTGGAGGCCCCAAAGGCCGATTCCCCAACCCACCCGGCAGAATAGCCATACCTACCCAAAGGTGGGTTTCCCATCCCGGGGGCTTTGCGATAAAACAGGGGCCGCTTATGGTTCCGGTCCTGTCCGGGCCTGAAGATACAAACGAAGGCTGACCCAAGCGGCAACCAGGCGGCAATGCGCCGGAAGCCGGAAACCGATCAAGGAGGAAACGGCACATGCTGAAGGGCAAGGTTCTCGTCGCGCAGGGGGGCGGACCGACCGCCGTGATCAACCAGTCGCTGGCGGGCGTCGTCATCGAATCGCGCAAATTCGCAAACGTGGACAAGGTCTACGGCGCGTTTCACGGGGTCAACGGCATCGTCAATGAAGACTTTCTCGACCTGACGCAGGAGACCACCCACAACCTGGAAATGGTCGCCAACACACCGGCTTCGGCGCTGGGCAGCACGCGGGACAAGCCCGACCTGAAATACTGCCAGGAAATCTTCAAGGTCCTGAAGGCGCATGACGTATCGACGTTCTTCTACATCGGGGGCAACGATTCGTCCGATACGGCGCGCATCGTCGCCGAGGAAGCCAAGAAATCCAGCTATGCCCTGCGCTGCATCCACATCCCCAAGACCATCGACAACGATCTGGTGATCAACGACCACACGCCGGGCTTCCCGTCCGCCGCGCGTTTCGTCGCCAGCGCGTTTGCCGGGGTCAATCTGGACAATCGTGCGCTGAAGGGCGTCTACATCGGCGTCGTCATGGGCCGCCACGCCGGTTTCCTGACCGCGGCGGCCGCTTTGGGCCGCAAGTTTGACGATGACGGCCCCCATCTGATCTACCTGCCCGAGCGGACCTTCGACGTCGACAAGTTCGCCGCCGACGTCAAGGCGATCTACGACAAGTACGGCCGTTGCGTGATAGCCGTTTCCGAAGGCATCCACGACGAGACGGGTGAACCCATCATCTCGAAGCTGAGCGAAGAGATCGAGCGCGACGCGCACGGCAACATCCAGCTTTCAGGCACCGGGGCGCTGGCCGACCTTCTGGTTGACCAGATCAAGAAGAAGACCGGCATCAAGCGCGTGCGCGGCGATACCTTCGGCTATCTGCAGCGCTCGTTCCTTGGCTGCGTCTCGGATGTCGATCAGCGCGAGGCGCGCGAGGTCGGTGAAAAGGCCGTTCAGTACGCCCAGTGGGGGGACCGCAACGGCTCCGTCGTCATCCGCCGCAACGGCTTTTATTCGGTAGACTACGATCTGGTGGACCTCACGGACATCGCCGCAAAGACGAAGGTGATGGACGACGCCATGATCAATGATGCGGGTAACAACGTCACCGACGCGTTCCGGATGTACTTGCGGCCGCTGCTGGGCTCGGGCATGCCGGACGCCTACCGCCTGCGGCTTAACATGGTGCCGAAGATCCTGACGAAATAGGGTAATCGACTTTCGGGGGAACCGGGGGCGGGCCTGAGAAGGCCCGCCCTTTCTTTTCGGGCGCTATTACGACGACGCCGTCGCAGCGGCGGCTTCCAGCCGGACGGCCTCTTCCTCCGTCACCACGGCCTTGGCGATCTGCTTGGCGTTGTAGAAAATGCGGCGCAGGCATTCGACGGCCTCCACCTCCCTGCTGTAACCCTCGATCGTATCGGGGTCGGCCGTGATCAGCCGTTGCAGGCCGTCTTCCTTGATTTCCGCGGCCAGACGGTTGATGTCCGCATTCATGGCGATCACGCGCCGGGCCGCATCGCCGTTCCGCCCGGTGACGGCCTTTAGCGCCAGCGCCAGCGATTCGGAGGCCAGATCGTGAATGCGCGCGATGCGCCGCACCACATGGTCCGTCGTTTCCACCCCCGTATCAAGCCGCCTGAACCCAAGGTGCACAAGGTCCGTCTCGATCACGTCGCCGATGTTCTCCAGATGATTCGCAATGTCTACAAGGTGAACCAGTTCACTGCCCTCGTTCTCGCTCATCTTTCCCGCGCCGAGCCGACGCAGGTATTCGACAAGCCCGCGGTGCGCCATGTCCACATCGACATCCATATGGGCAAGGCCTTCAAGGCTGCTTCGCCTTCCCGTCAGCGCCGCTGGCACGGCGACCGTCAGCATCCGCTGGACCGTTTCGCCAATCGCGCCCACTTCCATGCGCGCGGCGTTCAGGGCCAATGAGGGCGTACCGAGCAGTTCAGGGTCGAGGAAGCGCCCCCCGGACGCCTTTGCTGGTTTTCTTTTGGACTCTTCAGGCAACATCCGGCGCAACAGGACGGCAAGCGGCGTCGTAAACCCGATGAACAGGGCCGCGTTCACCACGTTAAACACGGTATGGGCGGTGGCGATGGCCCGCGCATCGGAAGGATAAACCCCGCCTTCTGCAGCCAGAATCCATTCGACGATTCCGGCAAGCTGGTCGATGAATCCGATCCATACGACGACTCCACCGACGTTGAAGAAAACATGAGCCAGCGCCGCCTGTACGGATTCCCTTGGCTTTCCGATGGATGCCAGAATGGCCGTCACGCAGGTGCCGATATTCGCACCCAGCGCCAGAGCGATTCCGCCTTCAAGGGTAATCAATCCCTGACTGGCGAGGACGATGACGATTCCGGTTGTCGCGGCGGATGACTGGATGATGGCGGTGAAGGCCGCGCCGACAAGGATACCCTTGATCGGACTCTCCATGCCGGCCATGGCCTCCATGAACGGTTCATAGGTCCGAAGCGGGCTCATCGCATCGCTCATCAACGACATGCCGAAGAAAATCAGGCCCAGGCCCATCAAAAAGGTGCCGGTATGCTTGACGCGCCCGCGCCTGGTGAAAAACAGCATGGCGAAACCGCCCGCGATCATCGGCAGGGAAAGCGCAGAAACGTTGGAAGCGATGATCTGTGCGGTCACCGTGGTGCCGATGTTGGCGCCAATGATCACGCCGATGGCCTGTGACAGGGTCATCACACCGGCGCTGATGAAACCGACAACGACAACGGTGGTGACCGATGACGACTGGATGACGGCGGTAACGAAGGCCCCGGTCAGCAGGCCAAGAAAGCGGTTCGTCGTCAACCGGCCAAGCAGAGCCTTCATGCTTTCCCCGGCCATCGCCTTGAGGCCCGAGGACAACTGGTCCATCCCGAACAGGAACAGCGCCAGACCGCCGGACAGACCGGCCAACAGGGGATAGAACTCGATCGTTTCCACGGGATTGCTCATTTCGACCGCCGCTCCAACGGACGGCGCATCATCAAACGCGTTCGCCCTTCTGGTTTTTCAACCCAAAAACCTTGACTCTTGGCGTGTTCAAGACATGTCATTTCCTGTAAACAAGGGACCGGCAACGGCCCCTAAAATCACCTGAATGGGACAGGAATGCTCAAAGCCAAGGCAAAATTCATCATCGGCCAACCGGTCCGCCATCGTCTGTTCGGCTTCCGCGGCGTGATCTTCGATGTCGATCCCCGCTTCGCCAATACCGAGGAATGGTACCAGAGCATTCCGGCGGACGTCAGGCCGTCCAAGGATCAGCCATTCTACCACCTTTTTGCGGAAAGCCCCGACAAGTCGCCGTATATCGCCTACGTCTCGGAACAGAACCTTGTTCCCGACAGCGAAGAGGGAACGGACCCCATCGGGCATCCGGATTTCGACGAAATATTCGGTGATCTGGAAAACGGCCGCTACGTTCCGCGCGAACAGATGAACTGAGTTTGATTTGCCCGGTCCGGGCGACTGGCTGGAAAGATTGGCTGGGGCGGGAGGATTCGAACCTCCGAATGCCGGTATCAAAAACCGGTGCCTTAACCGCTTGGCCACGCCCCAATATCGCCAGCTGCGAAGGCGCGCACCTTAGTCAAAAACAACGGTGACCGCAACCGGCTGATTCGCGACCGAAAGCGGGGCCAGAAGCGGTTGTTTCAGCGCAACCTCCTAAGACAGAAGCCGCGTTGCAACCACCCACCACCGGGGGCGCACCGCAGCAATGCCCATGGCCGCCGCGCGCGCCGCCTCTTCAGACGTAAACAGGCCGAAACAGGTGGCCCCGCTTCCCGTCATTCGCGCCAGAAGGCATCCGGGACGGGACGACAAGGCGGCAAGGACCGTATCGATCAGGGGGGCGTGACGCCGCGCCGGATCGGCCAGGTCGTTCCGCCGTTCGGCAAGAAGGGCGGCAAGTGCTTCAGGGGTTTCCAGGGCCTCGCCAAAACGGGCCGCGTTGGAAAACGCCCCCGTCCGGGCGGCGAAAACCTCGGGCGTGGAAACGCCGACACCGGGATTGGCCAGCACCATCCAGGGCCGTCCAAGGTCCGGAGAGGGCATAATATCCTCACCGATACCGCCCATGAACGCAGGCTTGCCGAACAGGCAGACCGGAACGTCCGCGCCCAGGCGAAGCGCCAGTTCCGCCATCTCTTTCCTGCCCAGGCGTAATTTCCACAGCGTACACAGAACGCGCAGCGTCGCCGCCGCATCGGACGAACCGCCCCCCACGCCGGATGCGACGGGAAGGCGCTTGATCAGCGTAAGGGCGGCATTTGGAAGCACCCCGGCGGCCTGCGCCAGAAGGTTGGCAGCCCTTATGACAAGATTATCCGACGCGCCCGACAACTGCCCGGCGAATGGACCCTCAATGGAAAACGACAGCCCTTCCGCCGCGCGTGCGGAGACCGAATCCCCGACATCCACGAAGGCGACAAGGGAGTCGAGCAGATGGTAGCCATCGTTTCGACGACCGAGCACATGCAGATAAAGGTTGACCTTGGCGGGTGCGGAAACATGGACCGTCCCCGAAGGAAGCGGGATGCCCTTAATGATTTTTCTCATCCGTTCCGCCGAGGCCTTTCCCGACCTTGGCCTCGATCGCGCGGCGCAGCGCCTCATCGGGGTTGAGATTCAACGCGCGACGCCACTGGAAACCAGCCTCCAGACGACGGCCGACCCGCCAATAGGCATCGCCAAGGTGGTCGTTGATCGTTGGATCGTCGGGGCGCAACTCCACGGCCTTTTCCAGGTATTTAACCGCCCCTTCGATATCGTCGAGGCGGTAGAGTATCCACCCAAGACTGTCGACGATGTAGCCATCGTTGGGACGCAGCGAAACCGCCTTTTCGATCATGGCCCGCGCCTCTTCCAGGCGAATTCCCTGTTCGACCCAGGAATAGCCAAGGTAGTTCAGCACATAGGGCTGATCCTCGTTGAGCGACAGCGCCATGAGGAAATCATCTTCGGCGCGCTGCCATTGCTTCGATCGTTCCAGCGCGATGCCGCGTGAATAGAAAATAGTCCAGTGCTGCGGCTCGACCTTGCCCAGACGGCTGACCGCACGGTCATAAGCCGACACCGCTTCGCCAAAACGTGAACGGCTTCGCATGATATCGCCGATCTGTAACAGCGGCTCGTATTCGCCCGGGCGTTTGGCCGCCATTTTTTCAAGCATCGCCACGGCCTCTTCCGGACGATTGCGTGCATCGAGGTTGATCGCCGTGCGCAGCCGGGCCGCCCACCAGAAGGTGGAATTCTCACCGATCAGCGCATAGGTGGCGTTGGCTTCTTCAAGCCGGCCCTCGCTTTCGAGGATGTCAGCCATGAGAATGCGGGCGATCGGGAAATCGGGTTTCAGGTAAAGGGCCAGACGGTTGAACATGGTCGCCATGTCGCGCGCATTCTGCTGGCGCAGCGAACTGGAAATCCCGAAAAAGGCCTCGGCGATGCCGTCCGCCGCCGTCACCTTGTGCGTCTTCCCCGCCCTGCCGGTTTTCACGCCCTCGATCAGCGGCATGATCAGCGGCGATTCGGGGTGTTCCCGGCGGTATAGCTCATAAGCCGCCAGCGCGTCGTCAAGGCGACCGTTGCGCTCATGCAGGGCGCCGAGCAATTCGACAACTCTGAGCGAAAGGCCGTTGTCGGAAACGGCGTTCCGGTAATGCTCAACAGCCGCGTCGTACCGTCCGGCGGCCTCGTTGACCAGGGCCGCATGCAGTGAAAAGAGCGAGGAGAACCCTTCCTCCTTCGATATTTCGCCCAACGCGCCCAGGGCCTTGTCGAATTCGCCTTCCGCAACCATCGTCCAAGCCGTCAGCATCGGTACGATGAAGGCGTTGATGCCGGTATTGGACAGCTTGACGACCCTCTCTGCGGCCGAATGCGCGCGACCGTCAAGAACGTCCTGCGAGATCAGGACCAGGGCCGCCATCGGATCGTCCTTCTCGACGGCGAGGATTCTTTCGGCGAAGGCCCTCGTCCCGGCGATACGCCCCTCCATGACCATCATGGAAAAGGCGCGGCGGACAAGCTGCATGTTGTCGGGTTCGCGGCGCAGGGCCTCCAGATAATAATCGGCCCCCGAGCCCGTATCGTGAATGGCCTGCGCATGCCGGCCGGCGAGATAATGGCCGTAGGCGGAGGTCCCGACCTCCGCAGCCGGCGCGGTGCGCGGCGCATCCGACCCGACGCTATCGCTTGCAAGCGGTCCACCGCCAGCGCTGCACGCGGTGACGGCTGAAACAACCGCAACCAATGCGCCAAGGCGTCTGGCGGTCAGTGTCTGTTTTGAAAGTAACGTCAGGAAGCGTTGCAGCGGCACGCGCCATCTCCGGTCAACAGGTGTTGTTGGTCTTGAGGCGGGAGTGTAGCCGTTGCCCACCCGTTTCCCAAGGGCCAAGCGCACCCGTAATCCCGGTCTTTCACACGTCACATATTTGGATAGTTCGGCCCTTCGCCGCCCTGTGGTGTGACCCAGTTGATATTCTGTGTCGGATCCTTGATATCGCAGGTCTTGCAGTGAACGCAGTTCTGGGCGTTGATCTGCAACTTCCTGCCATCGTTTCCATCGTCCAGAAATTCGTAAACACCCGCCGGGCAGAATCGCTGTTCGGGACCATCATATTCGGCCAGATTGACCGAAAGGGCGACGGCGGGGTCCTTCAACTGCAAATGGCAGGGCTGCTCTTCCTCGTGGTTGGTCGCCGAGAAGGAGACGTTCGTCAGCTTGTCGAAGGTCAGGACGCCATCGGGCTTCGGATAGGCGATCGGCGTGCAGTCCTTCGCCTTTTTCAATGACAGGTGATCCATCCCGTGATGGCGAAGCGTCCACGGCGC
>JAPHTL010000036.1 GCA_026193355.1 Rhodospirillales bacterium | reverse complement strand
GGCGGCGGCGTGAAAGGCGGTGGATACGGCGGCTCCAAGCGCGGCGCCTACGCCGCGAAATCGGCCAAGACCAGCGCCTACGGCAAGGCCGTCGGGAAGATGAATGAAGGCGTCGCAACGGCCAGCTTCGGCGACGGCAAGGGCGACAAGAGCGTCGGCAAGACCGCCCATACCTTCAGCAGCGATGAAAGCGCCTCGCTGGCCAGGCAGGGCTGGATGCGCCATTCGGAAAGCGACGACTTCAGCAACCACGGCGACCGCGTCCGCACCATGGTGGCGATCGCCAAGGCGCTTGGCTACAACGCGTCGGTCGGCGCCATGCAGGCTAATTTCGGCACCCCCCAGGAGAACGCGCCCACTTCCGAGAATTCGGCAGAGGAAGGCGCCGGTACGGAAACGACGCCCACCGAGGGCGAAGTGACCGCGCCGACCGAAATCGCCGCCAGTGAACCGACGCCGACGGAAGGTGAAGCGACCGACGGCGACGCCGAAACGACGACGGCCGAAGGTGATGCAACCGAAGGCGAAGAAGGCGGCAAGGTCGCCTGGGCCTCGGTCAACCTCGACGTCAACGGCGACGGGATCGTCAGCAAGGCCGACCTGACCGCCGCACTGAGCGGCCAGACTCCCGAAGGCGAAACGGGCGGCGAGACCGGTGACGGAACCGGCGGCGCGACAACAGGTGATACCGGGACCGATACGGGGACCGATACAGGCGAGACGACCCAACAAAGCTAGGAACAAAGCGACCGAAGGGGCGTCCCTTTCACCGGGGGCGCCCTTTCCTTTTCCATCTTCAGGAACCCCGGTATTCGAGGATAAAGCATGAACTTCACCCGTATTCCCGCCATCGCCCTTTCCCTCGGCCTTCTGGCGGGTTGTCAGACGATGGGCGACATTTTCACCGGACCGCTATACGACAAGTTGACCCCCACCGATGCGGAGATCGCTGCGTCGACGATGCAGGCGACGTTGGAAAAGGAAGGCGATGGCCGCTCGCGTTCATGGACGAATACGACATCCGGCAATTCCGGTTCAGTTACCGTTGTTGCCACCCGCGTGACGGAAAAGGGCGTTTTCTGCCGCGACTATAAGGAAACACTGAATGTCGGGAAGGAATCGAGCACACAGTCCATGACCGCTTGTCGCACGGACAAGGGCGCCTGGGTCTGGCCCGAATAATAGCGGAGCTTACGTTTTTCCCAGATAGCGGCGTTCCAGGTGTCGCCTGAAGATGGAAACATCCAGCGGCCGCCCCGTCGCCCGGATCAAAAGATCGCGGGTCGGCAGGAACGACCCCAGGGCGTGGACATTCTCGCCCAGCCAGCCCATCAGCGGCGCGAAATCCCCGCGACCGATGGCTTCGGGAATGGCGGGAACGGCCTTGATGGCCGCATCGAACAGTTGCGCCGCCGTCATCGCCCCCAAGGTATAGGTCGGGAAATAGCCCCAGGCCCCGTCGTACCAGTGGATGTCCTGCAAGCACCCTTGCCGGTCATTGGGCGGGACAACGCCCAACAGGCGCGACATGCCCTCGTTCCACGCGCCCGGGATGTCTTCGGGCTTCATGTCGCCTTCGATCAGCGCCCGCTCGATCCGATAACGCAGGATGACGTGGGCCGGATAGGTCACCTCGTCCGCATCGACCCGGATGAAGCTGCGCTCCACCTGGCCATAGAGGCGGAGAAGGTTGTCGGCTTCCCACGCCGTTCCCTTCCCGCCGAATGTCTCGGCGATCAAGGGTGCGGCGAAGCCGAGGAATTCCGATGAACGGCAAGCCTGCATCTCGACCAGCAACGACTGGCTTTCGTGCATGCTCATCCCCCTCGCCGCGCCAACCGGCTGACCGCGCCATTTCACTGGCAGTCCCCGTTCGTAGAGCGCATGCCCGGTTTCGTGCAGAACCCCCATCATCCCCGATGTGAAATCGTTTTCGTCGTAGCGCGTGGTGATGCGCACATCGTCCGGCGTCCCCCCGCAAAAGGGGTGGAGGCTGATATCCAGCCGCCCATGGGTGAAATCAAAACCAAGCGCCTGCATCATCCGCAGGCCAAGGGCCTTTTGCCGTTCGACGGAAAACGGCCCGTCCGGCATCACGGGGGCAGGACTTTTCGACTGCCGTTCCAGCACCGCCTTGATCAGGCCGGGCAGGAATTCCTCCAGTTCGGCGAACTGCGCATCAATCTCCACCGACCGGCCGCCCGGTTCGTATTCATCGAGCAAGGCGTCATAAAGGCCGCAACCCAGGGCCGCGCCCTTGGCCGCCGCGGCTTCGCGAACCAGCCCCAGAAGCGTTTTCAGCGTTGGCAGAACGGCTGCAAAGTCCGCATCGGCGCGCGCCTTTCGCCACACCTGCTCACAGGCCGAGGACGCCCTTGAAAGGGCCTCGACCAGATCGGCGGGAAGGGCGGTTTCATGCACCCAGCGGCGATGCATCTCGCGCAGATTGGCCGACTGCCACGCATCGAGGGGCTCGTCCTTCGCCGCGTCCAGAAGCACGGCGGTCTCTGGTTCGGCCATCAGACCATGCGACAGCCCTGCAAGAACGGCCAGTTGTTCCGCCCTGCCTTCGGCCCCGCCCGGCGGCATCATGGCCGCCATGTCCCAATGCAGCATCCCGCGCGCGTCGTTCACGGCGTTGGCGCGGCGAAACCTGTCTTCGAGTCTGTGATAAGCGCCTTGTTTCACGGTTGTTCCTTCTTGG
>JAPHTL010000145.1 GCA_026193355.1 Rhodospirillales bacterium | reverse complement strand
GGCCTTGGCCTGTTCGGACTGGGCGCTTCGGCGAAGGATGCCTCGGTCGCCGCCGATCTGGCCGAAACCAACGTCGCGGTGATCGCCGCCGCCGAAAGGATTGGAACCTTCCAGCCGGTCAGCGAAGCCGACCTGTTCGACGTGGAATACTGGTCTTTGGAACAGGCGAAACTCGGCAAGGGCAGTGAAAAGCCATTGCAGCGCAAGATTGCGGTGGTTACGGGCGGCGCTTCGGGAATCGGGGCGGCGACGGCGGCCATGTTCGCGGCCCAGGGCGCCGAAGTGGTGGTGCTTGATCGCGATGAGAAAGCGGCGCGGGTGACCGCGGCGGCGTTCAAGGGCGTGGGCATTGGTTGTGACGTCACCAATCCAAAAGCCGTGCGTGAGGCCTTCGATGCGGTTTCTGCGCGTTTCGGCGGGGTGGATATCGTCGTTTCCAACGCTGGCGCGGCCTGGCAGGGCACGATCGGAACCCTCGATGATGCGACCCTTCGCAAAAGCTTCGAGCTGAACTTCTTCGCCCACCAGTCGGTGGCCCAGAATGCCGTTCGGGTGATGAAGGCGCAGGGGAAGGGCGGCGTTCTGCTGTTCAACACCTCGAAGCAGGCGCTCAACCCCGGAAAGGATTTCGGCGCTTATGGCCTGCCCAAGGCGGCGACCCTGTTTTTGATGAAGCAGTATGCGCTTGATCATGGCAAGGACGGTATCCGCGCCAATGCGGTGAATGCGGATCGCATCCGAAGCGGCCTGCTGACCGATCAGATGATTGCCTCGCGCTCGAAGGCGCGTGGGGTGACGGAGGCGGACTATATGGCGGGCAATTTGTTGAGCCGCGAAGTCACGGCGAATGACGTGGCCAAGGCGTTTCTCGATCTGGCCCTCTCACCCTCTTCAACGGCAGCGATTCTTACAGTCGATGGTGGTAACATCGAAGCTTCGTTGCGCTAGGGATTCGCAAACATGCCCCAAGGGGACGTTCCGGAAAAACTGAAACCGCTTCTCGATGTTCTCGTCACGCTGCCCCATTTCAGGGAACTGGGCGTGACGGCGGAACGGGTCGAGCGGGGTTTCGCCATTGTCCGTTCGGATTATGACGAACGGACTATCGGCAATCCGGAAACCGGGGTTATCCACGGCGGTGTCGTGACCACGGTTATGGACAGTGTCTGCGGCCTTGTCGCCTTCACGGTTCTTGAAGAGCCCAAGCCGATCGCCACGCTAGACCTGCGCATCGACTACCTGAAGCCGGCGACGCCCGGAAAGGCGTTGCGCGGGCAGGCGGAGGTCTACAAGGAAACGCGCAACGTCACCTTCGTCAGGGGGGTCGCCTATCATGATGATCCGGATGACCCCATTGCCAATTGCACGGCGACCTTCATGATCGGTTCGGTCGGCTTCAAGGTCGGCGGCGAGGGAGGGGCCTGACATGCCAACCCTGAAAAAACTTCGCGAGGCCGGGGATTTTGGCGCGATCAACCGTCGAATACCCTATTCGTCCTTCGTCAGCCTGGAATCCGGCGAAGACGATAAAGGCCTTCTGACCATCCTGCGACCGCGGGAAAGCAACATGGGAAACACGCTGATCCGCGCTGTGCACGGGGGCGTGGTCGGGGCGCTGATCGAACATGCAGGGGTCATGCAGGTGATGAAGGACACGGCGCCTGAACACCTGCCGAAGATCATCAATCTGACGGTTGAATATCTGCGCCCCTGTCTGGTGGATGAGGAGGCCTTCGCGCGCGGTATCATGGTCAAGCTGGGCCGTCGCATCGCCAACGTGCGGGTCGAGGTCTGGCAGTCGGATCCGGAAAGGCCGGTGGCCGTCGGCCACGCCCACTTCCTGGTCGAGTAGGAATCAACAACAAGAAGGCAATGCGCCATGTCGACCGAAACCGAAAAGGTGGGCGGTCCCGTCACCGTCGCCATATCGCGTCGTGTCAAACCGGGTCGTGAGGCCGATTACGAACAATGGATTGCCGGAATCGTCGAGGCGGCTGCCGGCTATCCGGGCAACATGGGGGTCAATGTCCTGCGGCCGCGCGGACGGGCCCAGAAGGACTATGTCATCATCTTCCGCTTCGATTCAGAGGATCACCTAAAGGGCTGGGAGAAATCGGCCGAACGGGCAAGCTGGCTGGAGAAGATCGAAGGCATCGTTATCGGCGAGGACAAGGTCGAAAGGGTGACCGGGCTGGAGTTCTGGTTCACCCTGCCCGAGGTGCCGGCGGGTGCGCCGCCATCACAGCACAAGATGGCGCTGGTTCTGGTGGTCGTCGTGTTTTTTCTGGTTCTTGCGCTTAATCTGGCGGCGGGGCCGTGGCTGAACACGTTGCCGTTCCTCGCGCATATCTTCGTGGTTGTGCTGTTCCAGGTGCTTTTGATGACCTACGTCATCATGCCCCGTGTCACCCGTATTCTCCGCCCCTGGCTCTTTGGCGAGTCCCGTTCCTAGGCGGGATCAGACATTGAAGCGGAACAGGAAGATGTCGCCGTCGCGAACAAGGTAATCGCGGCCTTCCTGACGCATCTTGCCCTTTTCCTTCGCGCCCTGTTCGCCGCCACAGGCGACGAAATCGTCATAGGCGATGGTTTCCGCACAGATGAAGCCGCGCTCGAAATCGGTGTGGATGGTTCCCGCCGCCTGTGGCGCCTTGGCGTTTTTAACCACAGTCCAGGCGCGCGCTTCCTTCGGGCCAACCGTGAAGAAGGTAATCAGGTCCAGCAGCGCATAACCGGCCTGAATGACGCGGGCGAGACCGGTTTCCGACAGGCCGAGGCTCTCGAGGAACTCGGTCTTTTCCGCAGGGTCGTCAAGCTGCGCTACTTCCTCTTCGATCTGGGCGGAAATAACGACGACGCCCGCGCCTTCACGCGCCGCCATTTCGGCGACTCTGGCAGACTGCGTATTGCCTTCGGCCGCCGAATTTTCCTCGACGTTGCAGACGTAGAGCATCGGCTTGGCGGTCAGAAGCTGCAGCATGCGAAAGCGTTTGGCCTCTTCCGGCGCGATGGTCATGACCCGCGCCGGATTGCCCTCTCGCAGAACCTCAAGGCAGCGCTCCACCAGATCAAGGGTCGCCTTGGATTCCTTGTCCCCGCCGCGCGCCTTCTTGACCAGGGCATCGACGCGGCCTTCAAGGCTTTCAAGATCGGCAAGCATCAACTCGGTTTCAACCGTCTCGGCATCGCGGATGGGATCGATGCCGCCTTCGACATGGGTGATGTTGTCGTCTTCAAAGCAGCGAAGGACGTGGATGACGGCGTCGACCTCGCGGATGTTGGCGAGGAACTTGTTGCC
>JAPHTL010000340.1 GCA_026193355.1 Rhodospirillales bacterium | reverse complement strand
GCTTTCCCGGTGGCGTCGCGCTTTTCTTGCGATCGGTCTTGGCGCAATTTCCGCCGCCGCCCTGCCGCCCCTGCACCTGATATTTCTGCTCGTCCCCGCCTTCGTAGGCCTTCTCTGGCTTCTTGACGGGGTCCGATGCTGGCGTGGCGCGTTTCTCGTTGGTTGGTGCTTTGGCGCGGGGCATTTTTTCTTCGGTCTTTACTGGGTCGTCCTGTCCTTCTTCGTCGATGCCGCGCGTTTTGGCTGGATGGCCCCGTTCGCCCTTGCCGCGCTGGCCTTCGGTTTTGGCCTGTTCCCCGCGTTTGTGGCGGTTGCGGTGCGAACCATCGGGGCATCGTCGGGCATCGGTGGAAGGGTTCTGATACTGGCCGTTTCGTGGGCGGCGGTGGAATGGGTGCGCGGTTGGCTGTTTACGGGATTCCCGTGGAATCTTGTAGCGACCGCCTGGACATTTTCCGATGCGATGATCCAGTCGACGGCCCTGATCGGAAGCTACGGTCTGGGCCTGATCACCGTGGCGATAGCCGCGACGCCCGCTGTGCTGGGAGCGGATGGTCCGCGCAGCGGCCGTGTCCGGCTTGCGGCGGCGGGGGCAGTACTTGTCCTGCTGTGGGGCGGTGGCGCATGGCGGCTGGGCGGCGCGGAAACGGAAACGGTTCCGGACGTTCGCCTGCGCATCGTTCAGCCCAACGTGCCGCAGCGTGAAAAATGGCAGGATGGCCTGCGGCAGAAAAACTTTATCGCCGCCCTTCGGATGAGCATAGCGCCCCATGGCGGTGCGCCGGAATCAGACGCATGGCATCCGACCCACGTGATCTGGCCGGAAACGGCCGTAGCCTTCTTTCTTGCCGATTCCCCGGCCTTGCTGGCCGCCATGGGCAAGGTGACGCCGCCGGGGGGCCAGATCATAACCGGCGCGCCGCGTCGTTCCGCGCAAGGCGAAGGCGAATATCGGGTCTGGAACAGTGTGCACGCCGTTGACGACAAGGGCCGTGTCGTCGCGACCTATGACAAGGCGCACCTTGTACCCTTCGGCGAATACGTGCCGTTTCGCGGTATTCTCAACTTTTCGAAGCTGACGACGGGCGGGACCGACTTCTCGCCGGGACCGGGCATCACCACCCTTGACCTTCCGGGGCTGCCACCATTCAGCCCCCTGATCTGCTACGAGGTGATTTTTCCCGGAAAAGTGGTGTCTGGTGAAGCAGGAGAAAGGCCGCAATGGCTTCTCAATCTGACCAATGATGCATGGTTTGGCGTCAGTTCCGGCCCCTATCAGCACCTTGCCAGCGCACGGTTGCGCGCGGTGGAGGAGGGCCTGCCGCTGGCGCGTTCCGCCAATACGGGAGTTTCGGCAATCATCGATGCCTATGGGCGTGTGCAACAGCGCCTTGAGCTAGGTGTCGAGGGCGTTATCGACGCCGCCCTGCCGAAGTCCCTGTCCGCGCCTCCCCCTTACGCCCGCCTGGGTGATTGGATTCTACTCGTTATTGGCGTTATTACACTTGTTCCGATTCTACGCCGTCGCTCCCAAACCTGATTTTATCGCCCTCCCCTTGGTTTTTGCATCAGAATTCCTACATACCATTGTATGAACGATTGAGTTGACGCGGATGGATTGCAGGCCGTATCGTGCAGACGAAATGAAGACGGCCTGAATGAAATTGGCCATCCGCGCCAGCGTCAGGTTGGCAACCGTCGATAGAAACAAAAGAAGGCAATAAAATGAGCGCATTACGAGCAAAAACAAAAACCGAAAGCAGCCGTCGTGAGCCTCTGAGCCGAAAAATTCCCGGTATCGCGAACCCCATCGACATCCATGTTGGTGGCCGTGTGCGGTTGCGCCGGACACTGCTTGGCATGAGTCAGGAAAAGCTGGGCGAAGCCCTCGGCCTTACCTTCCAGCAGGTCCAGAAGTATGAACGCGGCGCCAATCGTGTCGGTGCCAGCCGCCTTTTTGACCTGAGCAAGATCCTCAATGTTCCGGTTTCTTTTTTCTTCGATGACATGCCGAAGGACCTCGGTGGCGAGGGTTCGTCCAATCCCGGCCTCGCCGAGGAAGGGGATTCCTACGACAAGGATCCACTGGCGCGTCGTGAAACGCTGGAACTGGTCAGGGCATATTACCGAATTCCAAATGCCCAGATCAGGCGCAAGGTCTTCGAACTTGCCAAATCACTGTCCATGAGCGGCGACGCTGCGGACGAGGCCTGATCCCAGGCAAACGCCGCCTGTAACACTGGAAAACAGCGCCGGAGACGCTGCGTCAAATGGCTTGACGCGCCGCTGAAACCCTGCGAAAACATCGCCGCCGGATGACCGGCCGTGGACGGATTTCAACCGCTTGCCACCACGTTAAACCACAGGCGCTAAGTGGGGCGGCCGGACCATTACCTTGGGTCCTCGATGCCCTGGAAATTGACACTTCTATATGCATCTCTATGTGCATCGGAGGATTGATCGTGTCCAAGAGCGATTACCTTTTCACCAGCGAATCCGTTTCCGAAGGCCACCCCGACAAGGTGTGTGACCGTATTTCAGACGCCGTCGTCGACGCCTACCTGACGGCCGACCCCTATGCCCGCGTCGCCGTGGAAACCCTCGTAACGACCAATCGCATTGTGCTGGCCGGCGAGGTCCGTGGCCCTGACACCATCACCAAGGCCGATCTGGAACAGATCGCGCGCGCCGCGGTGAAGGACATCGGATACGATCAGGAAGGCTTCAGCTGGAAGAACGCCGAGGTCAGCGTCTACGTCCACTCTCAGTCCGCTGATATTGCCGTCGGCGTCGATGCCGCAGGCAACAAGGACGAGGGTGCTGGCGACCAGGGCATCATGTTCGGCTATGCTTGCCGGGAAACCGAAGTCCTGATGCCGGCCCCGATCTACTATTCCCATGCGATCCTCAGCTCCCTCGCCGAGGCGCGCCATTCCGGCGCCGAGCCGGGGCTTGGGCCGGACGCCAAGAGCCAGGTGACCCTGCGCTATATCGATGGCAAACCCGTCGGCGCGACCTCGGTCGTTGTCTCGACCCAGCACGCCGAGAACCTGTCGCAGGAAGAGGTGCGCCGGATCGTTCGCCCCCATGTCGAGGGCGTGCTTCCCAAGGGCTGGATGTGTCCGGAAGAGGAATTCTACGTCAACCCGACCGGCCGCTTTGTCATCGGCGGTCCTGACGGCGACTGCGGCCTGACCGGGCGCAAGATCATCGTTGATACCTACGGTGGCGCCGCTCCGCATGGCGGCGGCGCGTTCTCGGGCAAGGATCCGACCAAGGTCGATCGCTCGGCAGCCTACGCCGCGCGCTATCTGGCGAAGAACGTGGTCGCCGCCGAACTTGCCGAGCGTTGCACCATTCAGCTGGCCTACGCCATCGGCGTTTCCAAGCCCCTGTCGGTCTATGTCGATACGCACGGCACCGGCACGGTGGATGAGGACCAGCTGTCAACCGCCCTGCAGCGACTGGTTGACCTCAGCCCCCGTGGCATCCGTGAACACCTCGGCCTGAGCCGTCCGATCTATGCCCGCACGGCGGCCTATGGCCACTTCGGCAGGGTGCCGGAATCGGATGGTGGGTTCTCCTGGGAGAAGACCGATCTGGTCGACGCCCTGAAGAGTGCGGTCTGACGGAACCGGGCGACACGCCCGGGCCGGCTACCCTTAACGGGGGAATGCGCCGTGAATGCCGATGAACGGGTTATCCGGACCTACGGCCGTCGAAGCGGCCACAAGTTGCGGCCCGGTCGCCAGAATCTGATCGATACGTTGCTGCCGCGCCTGCGGGTCAATATCCCGCAGGCCGGTACGCTCGATCCCGCGGCGCTGTTCCCGACGACGCCATCCGCCGTGTGGATGGAGGTTGGTTTCGGTGGCGGCGAACATCTTGCCGCCCAGGCCGCCGCCCATCCCGATGTCGGGCTGATCGGATGCGAGCCGTTCATCAACGGCGTCGCCAGTCTCCTCAGCCACATTGAAACGGCGGGCCTGAAGAACGTTCGTGTCTATGACGACGATGCCCGCGATGTGCTTGAAGCTCTGCCCGACGGTTCCCTTGATCGTCTGTTCATCCTGTTTCCCGATCCCTGGCCCAAGGCGCGTCACCACAAGCGGCGTCTGATCGGGCCGGGCAACCTCGACCTTCTGGCGCGGGTGCTGGCCGACGGGGCCGAGCTGCGGTTCGGCAGCGACCATATGGACTACGTCCGCTGGGCGCTGTGGCACCTGCTGGAGGACGACCGCTTCGAATGGCTTGCCCGCCGTCCCGGCGACTGGCGGGTCCGCCCCGATGACTGGCCGCCAACCCGCTATGAGGAAAAGGCGCTGGCCAAGGGAGACGCCTGCGTCTTTCTGCGTTTTCGCCGCCGTCCGCGCTGACGCGCCGGTTTCCCAGAAAACCCTTGCCTATCAGGGGTCGGAAGCGATATAGAAGTGGTCAATTACATTCTTGTAACCCTTAAGTGGGCTTATGGGAGTGGGCCGGTGGCCCGCTCTTTTGTTTTTTTGGGCCGGTGTGTTCCGCAGTGTGCGGGCCGACCGACCGGTAAGGGGAGGGTGCGGCGCGATGCCGAACCTCGCAGCCATAGAACGGCTGGTGGAGCCGGTTCTGGAGGACATGGGCTACAATCTGGTCCGTCTTCAGATGCAGGGCACCAAGCGGATGGTTTTGCAGATCATGGCGGAACCGAAGGCCGACCGTCCGATGGGCGTCGAGGACTGCGCAGCCATCAGCCGCGCGTTATCGGCGATCCTCGATGTCGAGGAACCGATTGACGAAGCCTATTCCCTGGAGGTCAGCTCGCCTGGTATCGACCGGCCGCTGACGCGCCCCGAGCATTTCGAACGCTATGTGGGGTTTGATGCGAAGGTGGAAATGGACCACCTGATCGACGGGCGCAAACGGTTCACGGGGAAATTGCTTGGTGTTGAGGGCGAAGAGGTCCTCATCGAAATTGAAGACAACCCGGTGCGCCTTCCTCTGGACGGCGTCCAGAAGGCGAAACTGGTTTTGACGGATGCGCTGCTGAAAGCCGCGGCGCGCGAACAGGAAGCATAGAAGCATAAGGCTGGATGACGATGGAAATTGAAGCGCTGCCTCGCCCCGAACTGCTCCAGGTTGCAGACACGGTGGCCCGTGATAAAAGCATTGCCCGCGAAGAGGTTCTGGAAGCGATGGAACAAGCCATCCAGAAGGCGGGCCGGTCGAAATACGGTCACGAGCACGATATTCGCGCCACGATCAATCCCACAACCGGCGCCATTACGCTGGCCCGTTATGTGGCGGTGGTTGAGGAAGTCGAGGACGAGGTCACCCAGACCACGCTGGACGCGGCCCGCAAGACCAAGCCGGACGCGCAGATCGGCGATTTTCTCGTTGACCTGCTTCCGCCCATCGACTTCGGGCGGATCGCCGCCCAGACCGCCAAACAGGTGATCGTGCAGAAGGTTCGCGAAGCCGAGCGCCGTCGCCAGTTCGAGGAATACAAGGATCGCACCGGCGAAGTCGTCAATGGTCTGGTCAAGCGCGTCGAATTCGGCAACGTCATTGTCGATCTGGGCCGCGCCGAAGCGCTGCTTCGTCGCGACGAAAGCATTCCGCGCGAACACTTCAACAACGGCGACCGCGTCCGCGCCTACATCTTCGATGTGCGCGAGGAACAGCGCGGCCCGCAGATCTTCCTTTCAAGGACCCATCCGCAGTTCATGGCGAAGCTTTTCGCCCAGGAAGTGCCGGAAATTTACGACGGCATCATCGAGGTCAAATCGGTGGCCCGCGATTCAGGCTCACGCGCAAAGATCGCGGTCCTGTCCCACGATTCCGGCATTGATCCCGTCGGCGCCTGCGTCGGCATGCGCGGTTCGCGCGTTCAGGCGGTTGTCGGCGAATTGCAGGGTGAAAAAATCGATATCATCCAGTGGTCGCAGGACCCCGCGACGTTTATCGTCAACGCCCTGGCCCCGGCCGAGGTCGCCAAGGTGGTTCTGGATGAGGAAAACAACAAGATCGAGGTGGTCGTCCCCGATGATCAGCTCAGCCTTGCCATCGGACGGCGCGGCCAGAATGTGCGCCTTGCCTCCCAGCTGACCGGGTGGGATATCGATATCCTTACCGAAAGCGAGGAATCGGATCGCCGTCAGGAACGCTTCCGGACGTGTTCGCAGATGTTTATCGAAGCGCTCGACGTCGAGGACGTCATCGCGCATCTGCTGGTCACCGAAGGCTTCACCGAGATCGAGGAAGTGGCCTTCGTTCCCCTCGACGATCTTGCATCCATCGAGGGATTCGACGAAGAGGTGGCCGAGGAGCTTCGCAATCGCGCCCGCGTTTACCTCGAGGACCGCGATGCGGAATTCGAGACGCGTCGCCGTGAACTTGGTGTAGGGGACGATCTTTCCTCCTCCGAGGGCGTGACTCCGTCAATGGCGGTGATGCTGGGTGAGAACGGTGTGAAAACCCTCGACGATCTGGCCGACCTGACCGGCGAGGATCTGCGGTTCCTGCTGCTTGCCGACAAGGGTGAGCACACGCTCGACAGCATCGGCGGTCTTGATGACAACGCTCTGCGCAGCCTCCTTGTGCTTAGCCCGCTGGGCGCGGCCGAGGCCGATGCGGTCATTATGGCGGCGCGCGCGCACTGGTTCGCCGATGAACCTGTCGCCGAAGACGGTGCGGCGGAGGCTCCGGAGGCCTGAGCCGGGGGGGCGACATGGGTCGCGACCGGGGGGAAGAACCCGAGCGCCGCTGTCTGGCGACAGGGGCGCGGCAGCCCAGGGAAGGGCTGATCCGGTTCGCCATATCTCCCGACGGCAAGGTCGTTCCCGATGTGGACGAGAAATTGCCGGGCCGGGGATTATGGTTGAGTGCGGCCCGCGATATGGTAAATACAGCCTGCGCCAAGGGCTTGTTTGCCAGGGCGGCGAAAGCGCGGGTGGATGCCCCCGCCGATCTCGCCGACCAGATTGAGCGGCTTTTGGCGCGCCGTTGCCTGGATATCATTGGCCTTGCCCGGCGGGCGGGTCAGGTCGAGGCGGGGTACGAAAAGGTCCGTGCAATGGCGCGGAGCGGCAATCTGGCGCTGTTGCTTGCAGCAGTCGACGGTGCGCCGGACGGGCGGCGCAAGGTGCGCGCGCTGGCGCCCGAAGTTCCGTTGCTGGAACTTTTCAGCGCGGCGGAACTTGGGCATGCGACGGGCCGTGAACATGCGGTCCATGTGGGTATTGCCCGCGGGCGACTGGCCGAAAGGCTGGAAAATCAGGCCCGGCGGCTTGCGGGATTTCGCAACCACGCCGGAGAAGATGAAAATGGGGCCGAGGGCGACTGAGCGCCGGGCCCGGAACGACAACAGTCGGACGGAAAATGACCGAAGATAAGTCCACGGATGGCAAGAAGAAACTGGGTCTTTCAAGGCCCGGCAAGCTCGAACTCAACAAGACGGTTGAGGCCGGCCATGTGAAGCAGAGCTTCTCGCACGGGCGCACCAAGGCGGTCACCGTCGAGGTTCGCAAGAAAAAGACCTATGCGCCCGGCGCCGGTGGCCGCATGACCGAGGTGAAGGCCGAGGCCGAGGCACCGCCGCCCGCAGCCGCCCCTGTCGTCGAGGAAGCTACGCCGGAAGCGCCGCCGCCCGCTCCTTCCGTCAGCGATAACCTGACATCGGCCGAGAAAGAGGCGCGGACCCGCGCCCTTCAGGACGCCATGAAGGGTGACGATGTCAGCAAGATGCGCGAAGAAGACACGCGCCTGACCGCGGCCAAGCGTCGCGAGGCCGTTGAGGCGCGCGTCCGTGAGGATGAAGAAGCTGCAAATGCCGCCCGGCGCGCCGCCGAAGCTGCTGATGAGGAAAAGCGTCAAGAGGAAGAAAAGAAGGCCAAGGAAGCGGAAGAGGCGCGTCGCCGTTCCGAACAGGCCGAATCCGCTGGCGTTACCGCCGCCGCAAAGCTTAAGGCCGCCGAAAACGCGCCGGCCGAGGAACGCCCCGCCACCCCCGTTCGTGGCCGTAAGGACCGTGTCGAGGAACCCGCCCGCCCCGCGCCAGCGGCGCGACGTGGCGAACAACGCCGTCGCAGCGGCAAGCTGACCGTTTCCCAAGCCCTTGGCGGCGGGCAGGAGGAGCGCAGTCGCTCCCTCGCCGCAATGCGCCGCGCCCGCGAAAAGCAGAAGGGCCGGATGATGGGCGACGCCCAGTCGCAGCAGAAGATGGTGCGCGACGTAACGTTGCCCGAGACGATCACCGTGCAGGAACTGGCCAGCCGTATGTCCGAGAAGGGCGCGGATGTGATCAAGGCGCTGATGAAGATGGGCGTCATGGCGACCATCAACCAGAGCATTGACGCCGATACGGCGGAACTTGTGGCGACGGAGCTTGGGCACAATGTGAAGCGTGTCAGCGATTCCGACGTTGAAATCGGTCTGGGCGGTGGCGAGGATGATGCCGATTCGCTGGTGTCGCGCCCGCCTGTTGTCACCATCATGGGCCACGTCGATCACGGCAAGACATCGTTGCTCGACGCGCTGCGCGAAACGGACGTCGTTGCGGGTGAGGCCGGTGGCATCACCCAGCACATCGGCGCCTATCAGGTCACCCTGCAAAGCGGCGCGAAGATTTCGTTCATCGACACACCGGGTCACGAAGCCTTCACCGCCATGCGCGCCCGCGGCGCGAAGGTGACGGATATTGTCATTCTGGTGGTCGCTGCCGACGACGGCGTCAAGCCCCAGACGATCGAGGCGATCCGGCATGCCCGCGCAGCGAAGGCACCGATCATCGTCGCCATCAACAAGATCGACAAGCCGGGCGCCGACCCCAGCCGGGTGCGCACCGAACTTCTCAGCCACGAAATCCAGGTTGAGGAAATGGGTGGCGACGTGCTGAGCATCGAAATTTCCGCGAAGGCGCGGACCAACCTCGACAAGTTGGAGGAAGCGATCCTCCTGCAGGCCGAACTGCTTGACCTCAAGGCCAACCCGGATCGTCCGGCGGAAGGTGCCGTGGTCGAGGCGAGGATGGAAAAGGGCCGTGGTCCGGTCGCCACCATTCTGGTCCAGCGCGGAACCCTGCGCGTCGGGGACATTTTCGTGGCTGGTCGTGAATGGGGCCGTGTTCGCGCCCTGGTCGACGATCACGGAGGTTCCGTCGAGGCGGCCGGGCCGGGAACCCCGGTCGAAGTTATTGGCCTTAACGGCGTTCCTTCGGCGGGCGACGAACTGGTCGTCGCCGATTCGGAAGCCAAGGCCCGTGAGATTTCGGCTTTCCGCCAGCACCGCGAACGTCAGGCAAAGGCAGCCTTGCAGAGTCGCAGCACGCTGGAACAGATGTTCGACAAGATCAAGGAAGGTGTCGCCCAGGAACTGCCGGTGGTCATCAAGGGTGACGTGCAGGGCTCGGTCGAGGCGATTGTTGGCGCGATCGAGAAGATGGCGACCGACGAGGTCAAGGTGAACGTGCTGCACGCAGCCGTCGGCGCCATCAACGAATCTGACGTGACATTGGCCGGGGCCTCGCAAGCCCTGATCATCGGCTTCAACGTCCGCGCCAATCCGCAGGCGCGCACCCATGCCCGGCGCGACGAAATCGATATTCGTTACTATTCGATCATCTATGACGTCGCTGATGATCTGAAGAAGATGCTTTCTGGCATGCTGGCGCCGACCCTGCGCGAGAACCTGCTTGGTTACGCCGAGATCCGCGAGGTGTTCAACATCACCAAGGTCGGCAAGGTTGCGGGCTGCATGATCACCGAAGGCGTCGTCAAGCGTGGCGCCAAGGTCCGCCTGCTGCGTGACGACGTCGTCATTCATGAGGGCGAGCTTTCCACCCTTCAGCGCTTCAAGGACGAAGTGAAGGAGGTCAAGGAAGGCTACGAATGCGGTATGTCATTCGCCAATTACAACGATATCCAGGCGGGCGACATGATCGAGTGCTTCGAATTCGAAGAGATCGCCCGCGAACTGTGAGCGGCCGGAAATCGACGCGGGGCTGCGGTCTTTCCGCCGCCCCGTCCGTTTCCTGATATCCAGACGAGGTCACCATGAACAGGCGGGAGGGCAAGACCCCCAGTCAACGCCAGTTGAGAGTCGGCGAGGAATTGCGCCACGCGCTGGCCTGGCTGCTTGAGCGTGGGGATTTCCATGATCAGGAACTGACGTCCAATCCGGTCACCGTGACCGAAGTCCGGATCGGGCCGGACCTGCGAAACGCCACGGTCTACATAACCCCGCTGGGCGGTGGCGATGCGAGTGAGGTTCTGACCGCGCTCAACCGCGCGCGGCCCTTCCTGCGCCGCCAGATCGCATCGCGAATTCGCCTGAAATTCGTTCCCAACATTCATTTTGAATCAGATCCCTCCTTCGATCATGCGTATCGCATAGAACGCATCCTGCTTTCCCCCGAGGTCGCCCGCGACACGGCAAGGGACGCCAATGGGAAAGACGATGGCGGGGAAGACCCCGATGGGACGTAAGAAAAAGGGCCAGCCAATTCACGGTTGGCTGATCATCGAAAAGCCTTCCGGAATGACGTCCAATGCGGTTGTGGGCAAGGTTCGGCGCCTGACCGATGCGGCCAAGGTGGGGCATGGGGGTACGCTCGATCCCATGGCGACCGG
>JAPHTL010000205.1 GCA_026193355.1 Rhodospirillales bacterium | reverse complement strand
TGGAAGGTGGTGCAGAGCCTCGAGGGTCAGGGCGGCGGTTCGCTGTTCATCAAGACCCACCCGAAATCGACCCACCTTTACGTCGATACGCCCCTAAATCCAGACGCCGAAACGTCGCAGTCCATCGCGGTGTTCGATATCAACAATCTGGACAAGCCCTATACCGTTCTGCCGATCGGCGAATGGACGGGCATCAAGGACGGTGCGAAACGCGCCGTTCAGGGCGAGTTCAACAAGCAGGGAACCGAAATCTGGTTCTCGGTGTGGAACGCCAAGAACCAGGATTCGGCCATCGTCGTCGTGGATGACAAGACGCTGAAGCTCAAGAAGGTGATCAAGGACAAGCGCCTGATCACGCCGACGGGCAAGTTCAACGTGTACAACACGCAGCACGACGTCTACTGACCGTCGTTCCGCGGGGGAGAGGGGGAGGCTCCGTCGCAAGGGGCCGGGACCGGAAACGGTTCCGGCCCTTTTTCTTGCGTTACGGGATCATTCTGGCTTGCGATTAAGGGTCGTTTTGCATTCCCGGATGACGTTGTGAACGGCCGTGGCATGCAGGGCCTCGCCATCGATACGGCCCGTGAATTCGACGGTGTAGGCCCCAAGGGGGCCCAGGCCGTTTCCTTTGGCCGTCACCCTGCCCTCGGCGTCGAGAAGCCCGCGGATGGTGTAATGACCCATCATGCCCGGCCGCCCGTCATCCATCGAGAAGCCGCCGTTTTCGATTCTGGCCACCCGGAACTTGGTGAACGGTCCCAGCTTGGGGGTTCCCGCACAGGAATATTCGCCCTGCCATTCACCATCGAAGCGGGCGATGCCGGTGGTCGGGCGAGCGTTCATCTTCCACCAGATCCCCGCCGCTGCCGCCACCACCACGATACCGGCAGCCGCGATCGCAACCGTCCGGCGGGCGTCCGCCCGTTTCTTTGCAGAGCGCCTACCCCCGCTGGTCGCGGCCAACTGATAGGCGCGAACGGGCTGGGGGATATTCTTGACCTTCTGCTCGCCCATATCCTGAAAAACAAAGGAAAATTTCGATTCCACCTGCTCACGGACGCTGTTGGATATGCAGATGCCGCCAGGCTCGGCGATACTTTCCAGGCGGGCCGCGATGTTGACTCCGTCGCCGAGCAGATCGCTCCCGTTGATCATTACGTCGCCCAGGTTGATCCCCATGCGAAACCACATCTGCCGCGGTTCCGGCAGGTCCCGGTTGCGCGACGCCAAGGCTTCCTGCACGGCGAGTCCGCACCTGACCGCCTCCACCGGGCTGTCGAATTCGGCGATGACGCTGTCCCCGGCGGTGTTGAAAATGCGTCCGTGGTGCTGTTCGATCAGTTCATCAAAAATGATCCGGTGGGACCTGAGGGTCGCAATGGTTTCTTCCTCGTTTTCCCGGATCATCCGGCTGTATCCGACAACATCGGCAGCGAGAATCGCAGCCAGCTTCCGTTTCAGTGTCATCGACTCGCCTCACGCAACCAGACAAGAACGGTTCCAAGTTTACCTTTCCGCCGCAACAAAGAAATGAGATTTTTTATTGTCTGTCCCATCCCGTCTTTTTCATAAACGCCGTTCCGTGAAACGGCATTTCGGCTTATAACATCGGGTTATGAGAACCCTTTATCACCTCTGGCTTTCCCCGACCTCGCGCAAGGTGCGTATTGTGCTGGGCGAAAAGAAGATCGCGTTCGACATGAAGGTCGAACCCGTGTGGGAAAGGCGGCGCGATTTTCTCGCCCTTAATCCAGCAGGCGAAGTGCCGGTGCTGGTCGAACCCGACGGCTCGGCCATTTCGGACGCCACGGCCATCTGCGAATACCTCGAAGCCATCGCCCCCGAACCGGGCCTGTTCGGCGCCAGCCCCCGCGAAGGCGCGGAAGTCCGCCGTCTGGTCGCATGGTTCGACAGGAAATTTGACCACGAGGTCACCGAAAATCTGGTGGGCGAAAAGATCATGAAACGGTTTTTGGGAATGGGTGAGCCGGACAGCCGCGCCATCCGCGCGGGCCAGACCAACCTGCGCACCCATATGGAATACATCACCTATCTGTCCGAGCGCCGCCGCTGGCTGGCCGGCGAGGCCATGTCGCTGGCCGACATTTCCGCCGCCGCCCACCTTTCGACGGCGGATTATCTGGGCGATGTTCCCTGGGATGATTTCCCCGAAGCCCGAAGCTGGTACGCGCGGATAAAGTCACGGCCCAGCTTCCGCCCGATCCTTGAGGATTACATCCCCGGCGCACCGCCAGTGAAGCACTACAAGGACCTGGATTTCTAGATCAACCTCCGTTCAGGTGGAACCCAGAACGGAGAAAAGTTGATCGTTATCCATAATATCGAGCATCCTGTCTGCGCTCATTCGAGCGCAGGAT
>JAPHTL010000117.1 GCA_026193355.1 Rhodospirillales bacterium | reverse complement strand
GATGCCGATGCCGATGCCCTGAAGCAGGAAGCCGCGGGAAAGATCCAGGGCTTTTTCAAGGAGCTTGGCGGCACACTGAAGGGCAGCATGGAAAAGGGTGGCCCTGTTGAAGCCATCGGCGCGTGCAATGACAAGGCGCCGGGCATTTCCTCGAAGCATTCGGAAGGGGGCTGGACGGTTGCCCGCACCAGCCTGAAGCTGCGGAATGACAAGAACGCGCCCGATGCCTGGGAAGCCAAGGTTCTGAATGATTTCGATGCGCGCAAGGCGAAGGGGGAAGATCCGGCAAAGATCGCCTATGGTGAGGTCGTTGATGAAGGCGGGAAGAAGGTTTTCCGCTTCATGAAGGCCATTCCGACGGCGGAACTTTGCCTCAAATGCCATGGCAGGGATATCGATCCCGTCGTTGCCGGAAAGCTCGACACGCTTTACCCCAATGACAAGGCCCGCGGTTACAAGCCGGGTGATCTTCGTGGCGCCTTTACGCTGAAGAAGGCTCTCTGATATCGGTTCGAGGGACCGGAGCAACGAAAAGCTCCGGTTCCCTTGCGCCTCTACCCGCAGTTTCAAGATGTAAAATATTGTCGTGTGCCTTTTCCGGGGGCATAATAGGAAAAACGAATATAAGGCTTCATAGTTGTCTAAAGACCACGAAGTTCCTGTGATGGAATTGAGTGCGGACGGAGATACTCCCCTTTCGCGCATGTTTATGCTGTGCGCGCGGGATCAGTCGAAGGAATACGAGCCGGAGCGGCGATCCTTCAGGATTCACGGCCATTCCACGACGATCCGTCTGGAAAGGGCCTTCTGGTCCGTGCTTGAAGAACTTGCGGCGGAGGAGGGAATTCCCGTTTCGGCCGTGATAAAGCGGATACACGATCACTGTCTTTCCGCGAACGAAAAGAACCTGGCATCCTGCCTTCGGGTCGTATGCCTCAAATACATTAATACATTCATCTAAGCCCATGGGGCGCAAACCGGATCCAACAGCAAACTGAAGGAGTGAAGACTCAATGGCGACTTCCGAACTTGATACAAAGGGACTGAACTGCCCGTTGCCGATTTTGAAGGCGAAGAAGGCAATCAAGGATCTGGCGGCTGGCGATACGCTAAAGGTGATTGCGACTGATCCCGGCTCCGTTAAGGATTTTGAGGCATTCTGCCGCTCGACCGGCAATGAACTGCTTGAAAGCAACGATGATGGTGGCGTCTACACCTTCATGATCAAGAAGAACTGATTTTTTTCTGTTTCCCCCCTTTCCCCTTTCAGGGAGGGGGGGGTACAAAAAGAGGCCGCATCCGACAAACGGACGCGGCCTTTTTCTTGATAAAGCGAAAGTTGCCTTAAACCTCTGGCGTATCGCGCATGTCTACGGCACGGCCTTTCAGCTTGCAGGCGAAGGCCAGCATCAACTGAAGCGCTGCCTGAGTTTCCGGCTTGCTGAGCATGGAGAGGGTGGAGAGAAGTCCTCCGCCGGTCGGCCTGTCAGCCGTCTCGTCGATCGCTTCTTCCATTGCGCGTCTTGCGTTATGCGCCAGCGTGGCCAGCTCTTCGGTCGCAAGGTTGTTGAACATATGTTCAACAAAGACGAACAGTCGATCGACCATGTTGTCCGTCATGGCCATTCTGCTTGCATGCAGCAGTTCGACTCCGCTGAACAGGGTTTCCAGCGCGCCCACGCGATGAAGGTCGGTGAGGCGGTCAAGCGCATAGCCCACTGCCTCACGGGTTTCATCGTCGTTAAGCTTGTCCACCACCTCCATGGCGTTGGCGCCCGTATCGGTAAGGCGTTCGACCATTGAATCGGTCAACGCATCGCTTGCCGCGGTGAAAAACCGCATCACCTCGGCCTGTTGGTCGTTTGCGGTGTTGCTCATTATTTCACCTCTTACAGCAGGCCGCGTGCGGACAACCAGTACAAGCGGTTATAGGCCAGCTTGAACCAGTGAATCATCTGCGAGGGCGGTCCGGGGTTGGGTGGCGTCGTGTAGTTGAACCACACGTAGGTTCCGGTGCTTAGTCCGGTTTCAACGAAACAGAACACCTTGCCATCGTAATTCCGCGCCCATCGGCCTTCTTTCACCAGAGAGGTGAGGTTGTCGATAATGGTATCGGCCTCGAAGTGCGCGGTCGACCCGGCCTTTGAAATGGGAATGTTGGTGGTGTCGCCAACCACGAAGACGTTGGTTGACCCTTCCTGCAGAAGGGTTTCCTTCTGTGTCGGCACCCAGCCGCCCTTGCCGAGGTTTGATTGTTCGATAACCTCTGCGCCGTTATGGGGTGGGATGGTGATCAGCAGATCGTAATCGAGCGTGACGCCTTCCTCGGAGCTGATCTTCTTGCCCTTCGGGTCGACTTCCTTCGTGTTGAAGAACGTCTCGTACTTGATCCCGTACTTCTCGAATTCGGGCAGCGCCCAGTGGGCGACGGGCTCAAGCGCGTGCAGGCGGCCGATGGGGTAGGTGTAGGTAATTTCGCATTTGTCCAGGATGCCTTTGGCTTCAAAGTATTCACGAAGCATGAATGTAACTTCAAGTGGCGCGACCGGGCACTTGTGCGGCGCATTGACGTTGACGATAACCTTGCCACCCTTGAAGTCATCCAGAGCGCCACGCAACTTCCGCGCGCCGTCCAGATCATAGAACCAGTGGCCGCCTTCTTCCATTCCCGGAATGGATTGGGGCATGATTCGCGAACCGGTTGCGATCACCAGATAGTCGTATCCGAATGTTTTGCCAGACGCCGTTGTTACCGTGCTGTTTTCGGTGTCGATATTGGTCGCCGGATCGATGTGATAGGGGACCCTTCGGTCGAGCACTTTCCGTTGGCTACGGAACAGTTCATGTTCACGGATGCGGCCAAAAGGCAGATAAAGCAGGCCGGGTTGATACATGTGTTGATCGGACGTGCCGATCATCGTGATGTTTACGCTTCCGCTTCGCAGCTCGTTTCCGAGCTGCCTGACAAGCCCGTTAGCGACAATGGTGCCGGACAATCCGCCACCAACAATAAGGATACGCTTGGCCATGATTGGCTTCTCCTCCCTGAAAGTTAAATTCCGATTCGAAAAGCGCAGTTCGAAGGTGCGCTATTCGGTTTGTGAAAGGCGGCTTTCCCGCTCTTGTCCTTGCCTTTGATTCTCCGCGCTCCGCTCCAGTATCCAGTCAATGGCGCGTGGGAATTTCGGGATAAAAAGAATGCCTATTTCGCCTTCTTGACCACGATGCTCCAGTGGCCGTCCATTTCCGTCACGCCGACCATTTCGTGCCCGACCTTTGCGATCCAGGCGGGGATGTCTTCGGCCGAGCCCTTGTCGGCGGACAGGATTTCAATCTCGTCACCAATTTCCGCCAGCTTTATGGCCGCAATCAGTTCCATCAGTGGGCCAGGGCAGAAGGCGCCACGGGCGTCGATGGTTTGACGTTCGCTCATGTCGGGTATTCCTTTCTTGTTCTTCTCTTGTCTGGTCCGCTTTCTTAAAGGGCGATCAATTCCCCGTCCTCAGATTCACTGAGGAACATGGTGAGTCCCATACGTTCGTCAAAGATGTCCTCTTCGAGGTTCTCCAGTTCCCAGTGTTTGAGGTCCAGCACAAGCGAACATGCGTAAACGCGCAGATCGCCCAACGCCTTTCCCTGGCGAAACAACTCCATCGCATCGGGAACGTTGTTTTCGAGGAATAGCCTAGAAAAATGGCCACCCTTGTAGCGTTCCTCGGGTGTTTTGCCTTTCTCGAAAGCAAGAATGGCGTCCATGCTGACAAACACCCGGACCGGGCGATCGGACACGGCGCCAACGGATGCGGTCATCGCCGCCATCTGGATCTTTTCGTGGTCGCCGGAACAAAGCATTACGTAGAGAGGTGATGCGGACATAAATCCCTATTCCTTGTAGGTGTTTAATGACGAAACTTTTTTGTAGTTTATATACGAGGCATTCCGATGACGCCAGCGTTACTTCATTTTTTTCGTGTATTAAAGCAGGTGTGATGCCGCAACCAGCTGATTTTAATAATTTATTTTGTTATTCTGGGGTATCGTGCGCTGGTGCGCATCGGATGGCTCGGGATTGTGCCAATGTT
>JAPHTL010000203.1 GCA_026193355.1 Rhodospirillales bacterium | reverse complement strand
CGGTTGCACCGTTACGGCAGCATGTAGGGTCGCCTAAAGGCTCTTCTCATCGCCGGGGACGACCCACGAACCACCGTAACCGTTCGTATAGGCGTAGACGATGACCGGCACCGCGCCGTTGTTGTGCACGGTGACGACGTCGCCTGCGCGTGGCGCACGCAACGAGGCGAAGCCGATTCCCTCGACGGTGAAGCTCTGGGGTTCGCCGCCACCCTTCCCCGGCGTGTGGTGATCGACGGAAACGGCGACCGGTTGCGCGGCTTCAAGCCGCAGGCGCATGGGAAGATCATCGTCCAGTTCCATCATAACCCGCGTTGCGCCGCCGGGCAGAACGATGAACTGATAGGTCCAGTCGACCCGCGCCCGCGCCGTTTCGAACGGCATGTCATGGACGGTAAGGCGCGCAGGCTCAATCGGTCCGGCTGGCGGCAGGACGGGATTGAGCAGAAAAAGCGCCATAACCGCAACCGCCAGACCGGAAGCAAAGGAAAGGGGCTGGATGGAAATTCCCTGTGGGTGACGCAGCCACACCCAGAATCGCAGCAGGGCGCTTTGGGTTTGCGCGCCAGTAGCGGCCTGGTCAAGCAATGCTTGCCGGACGGCCCGCGCTGCGCCCTCCCGTGGTTCGGACAGCGCCGCCGCCGATCCGATGGCCGCGAGCCCGGTTTCCAGTGCGGCAAGCCTGCCGGCTTCCTCGCGGAGCGTATCGTCGTGGGCGATCGCACGGTAAAGCATCCGCATCTCGGCGCGGTTCAGGTCGGCATCAAGGCCGCGGCTCAGCAACTTGTGGATATCGTCGTTATTATCGTTCATGGCCATATGTAACATTTGTGGGGCATCGGGTTCATGGCTCCAGCAAATGGAGCTTTCCTTCCTTTTCAAGATTTTCCCGCAGGATGCGCCGCGCCCTGAATACGCGGGTCTTCATCGTGCCCACCGGTATTCCCGTTGCCGCCGCTGCATCCTCGTAGCTCAGCCCCTCCAGAGAAACCAGCGTCACGGCCTCGCGAAGGTCTTCGCTCAACGATTCAAGGCCATCGCTGACCGATTGTGCGAAGGCGGCGACTTCCGCGCTTTCGTAAGGGGTGGGGCTGGCATGCGCGATGGTTTCGAGGACTTCATCCGAAGTCCACTGATAGCGATGCCGTGGGGCGCGGGTTCTGTGATTGCGGGCAATGTTCAACGCGATTCCCATGATCCAGGTCGAAACCTTCGATGCGCCCTGAAACGATGACAGCTTGCGGTACGCTTCGAGGAAGGTGTCCTGGGTCAGGTCTTCGGCTTCATCGGGGTGCGGGATGTTGCGCAGGATGAAACGGTAGACACGCGTATAAAGCCGCTCGGCCATCGCGCCAAACGCCGCCGTATCCCCCGCCAGCGCCGCTACCACGGCTGGACCATCCGGGTCGTGTGGCTGAAAGCGGGTGATGGGTTGATTCTCCCGCTTAATCTTGCCAGCCCTCCGGCATTTTCGCATGGGTCAGGCAGGTGATTCGTTTCAGCGTTCCCCGGATTTCGACCCAGCCCCTCGCGGCGGCCTTGGCGCGGCATTCAGCGCGCCATCCGGGGCGGCTGCCTTTCTGTCCGACGGGACGAAAATCAGTCACGACCAGAAGTGATACCGTTGATCCTGTGGCTGGATCTGCGGGACAGGCGCGTGCGCCGGGGGCGATTTCCACGGCAAGGCCCGTCGCATCAAGCGATTGGGCGTAAACGGGTGCGGAAGCGGCATTCACAATGCAAAAAGCCTGCGCTTCGGTTGTCGACAGCCCCACAAGAAGAACGGTGATCAGGGCCGCCATGCGCCCATCCAAAGGCCTTTTCCGCATTATCCGGTTGCTCCTTTCCCTGTGCGCCTGATGGCAGGCGCGTCTCCACCATCTGTGTGACACATCACCGGCTGCCGGTTCATTGTTGTCGGAGCATATCGTCTTTAACGGTCAAACGCGACCGGAGGTATATTTGAAAAAAATGATGAACTTTTATCTGCCTGGCGCTACATAAACGACATGGGTGGCCGGAAAACGAAGACCTGATGCCGCCTTCATCGCAGGCCGGGAGCCTATACCGGCTGTTTGAGACAGGAGTTCGGAAAACAATGAAATACGGAAAGTTCCTTACCATCGGCCTTGCCGCTGCCATGGCCTTCGCCATTGCCGCGCCGTCGTATGCCGGTGACGCCGAAAAGGGCGAGAAAGTGTTCAAGAAGTGCGCCGCCTGCCACACCGCCGAAAAGGGCGGGAAGAACAAGGTCGGCCCCAACCTCAGCGGCGTTATTGGTCGCAAGGCCGGTTCGGTTGACGGGTTCAAATATTCCAAGGCGATGCACGATGCGGGCCTGACCTGGGATGAAGAAACCCTGTCCAAGTACCTGGAAAACCCGAAAAAGTTCGTGCCTAAAAACAAGATGGCGTTCGCCGGGCTCAAGAAGCAGGACGACCGCGACAATGTGATTGCTTTCCTCAAAACGCACTAATCGTTACGTTTGAAGAAGCAGACAGCGCGGCGCTGTCCCGGGTTCCGGGCGGCGCCGTCGCTTTTTCGGCAATCAGCTTGCGCGTAGCGCGCGCCCGAACACTTGATGCCCGGCAGTGGCCGGGTAGGATGGGCAACCATCCATTTAAGGGGGCCGGCCGGTGTCATCACTCAAACAGGCGCAGCATTTCATCACCGTGGAAACCCGCGGGCAGGGGCTGCATGAGATCACCGATCGTGTCGGCGGCTGGGTGGCGGAATTGGCGATGGAAACCGGGATCGTGACGCTTTTCTGCCGCCACACCTCGGCAAGCCTGACCATCCAGGAAAATGCCGATCCAGATGTTCAGCGGGATATCGAAGCGTTCTTAGGCAGGCTCGTTCCTGAAAGCCCCAACCTGTACCGGCACATGATGGAGGGGCCCGACGATATGCCCGCCCACATCAAAAGCGCCCTGACCGATGTCTCGTTATCGATCCCGCTGTCCGCAGGACGTCTTGTCCTGGGGACCTGGCAGGGAATATTCCTTTGTGAGCACAGGTCGCGACCGCACAGGCGTGAAGTGGTCCTTCACGCGACAGGACAATAGCCTCCGTTCTTTCATCGCGACGGCTGCGGAATTCAGCAGCCTTCGCACTGACCGGGTTTTACCTTCGCCACTGGATTGCCCTTGGCGATCCAATGGGTGATTCCCCGCGTGACGTTGTGGACACCCGTATAGCCCATGCGTTCGCTCAGGAAGCGTGAAACCGTCTGGGTCCGGTTGCCGGTGCGGCAGATGAGGATGACCTTCTCATCTTTTCCCACGAGGTCGGCAAACGCGGTTATGAAGTTCGGGTTCACCTTTCCGCGCGCATCGAAAAAGGTGATCAGGGCGCTGCCCTCAACCACGCCGGTTTTTTTCCATTCATCGACGCGCCTGATATCGACGATCTTCACGCCGTCGGCCAGCATCGTTTTAAGCTTTTCGTTATCGATATTCATATAGGCGGGTGGTTCCACGGCGACGATCGCGACCTCGAAGCGCAGTGTTGCGTTCGGCGGAATTACGCCGCCTGCGCCCCGTTCGCCGTAGGCCAGCTGCGGTGGGATGATCAGTTCCCTTTTTCCGCCGACCCGCATGCCATCGACCCCGATGTCCCATCCGGGGATCACTTCCTGGCCACCCAGAACGAAACTGAAGGGTTGATTGCGATCAACGCTTGAATCGAACTTCGTTCCGTTGGCCAGCCATCCCGTGTAATGGACAGTGACCTTCATGCCCGGTTCGGCCACCGGCCCGTCGCCGACGGCCAGATCCTTTACGGTCATTCCTTGTGGATAGCCTTCGGCATTCGCAACGGG
>JAPHTL010000291.1 GCA_026193355.1 Rhodospirillales bacterium | reverse complement strand
CTATGATCGCATGCGTTCGGAACGTGAGAGGGAAGCGAACCTCCTGCGCGCCGAGGGCGATGAAATCAAGCAGCGCATTACGGCGGAAGCCGACAGGACGAGAACGGTTATCGTGGCCGAGGCTGGTAAAACAGCCAACATCCTGATCGGTGACGGCAATGCCGAACGCAACAGAATTCTCGGCGATGCCTACGGGCGTGATCCGGAATTCTTCGCCTTCCTGCGCTCCATGGAGGCTTACAAGGAAGCGCTTGGCGGTGACATGACGATGGTTCTGTCCCCCAATAGCGACTTCTTCCGCTTCTTTGGGGACCGGTCAGGAAAACGTGGTTCCGAAAAGAAATAACGGCGCCTATCGGAACGGCCCCCGTCACAAGGCGGGGGCCGTTTCCATTTTCGGGGGGAGCCTATGACCGATCTGCTTGCGGCGTTGGGCCTTGCGATAGCGATTGAGGGTATTCTCTACGCCCTTTTTCCGGACAGGATGAAACGAATGATGGCGCAGGTTCTCGGCCAGCCCGACGCAGCTCTTCGCGCTGTCGGTCTTGTGGCGGCCTGTGTGGGTGTCGTCATTGTCTGGTTGGCCCGCGGATAGAAGCGGATAGAAGCGGATAAAATCTGCGCGACCGCCGCATTTTCACCACACTCTGCCTGCATAAACCAACCCCCGGAACGAATTTCCGGCCCTTGATCGCGTCTCGGCAGAGGACTACATGCGGATGGGGTGAATTTCTTTGCGGTCGTTATGGCCCTGATCTAACGTCGACATCGGAAAACAGGCAATCGGAGAGCAGTGGTGCAGGCATTCAAGAACTACAATCGTTTATACTCCCGTTCCCGGCAGACGGCGCAGGTCGGTCACGCCATCACCCGCGAGCGCGCCCATCACGGCATGCTTGTCTGGATCACGACCGCGATGGTGGTCGCCGCCGTCATGCTTGCTTCCACGCTTGCCCAGGCGCGGCCGGTTCCAAACGGTTTCTCCGATCTTGCGGAAAAGCTGATCCCGTCGGTGGTCACCATCTCCTCGACCACGCAGATGGCGCCGGGTCCGCAAGGCCCCCATGGGCAACAGGGTCCACAGGGTGGCCCGGAAGGTTTCCAGTTCCCGCCCGGCTCGCCGTTTGAGGAGTTCTTCAAGGATTTCTTCGAACGCAACCAGACACCCCAGCGCCGTCAGCGGCCCGTGTCTCTCGGTTCTGGTTTCATCATTGACGCCAAGGGATACGTCGTCACCAACAATCACGTGATCGCGGATTCGGACGAGATTACGGTTGTCATGAACGACGACACCATGTTCAAGGCCGAACTGGTCGGGCGCGATCCGGATACCGATATTGCGGTGCTGAAGATCGACGTCGGCGATCGCAAGCTGGTTCCCATGAAGTTCGGCGATTCGGACAAGGCGCGGGTCGGCGAATGGGTGCTGGCCATCGGCAATCCCTTTGGCCTCGGCAGCACGGTTACGGCGGGCATTATTTCTGCACGTGGGCGTGACATCAACGCCGGCCGCTACGATGATTTCATCCAGACCGACGCCCCCATCAACAAGGGCAATTCCGGCGGGCCGCTGTTCAACATGGACGGCGAGGTCATCGGCGTGAACACGCTGATCTATTCCATGTCCGGCGGAAGCGTCGGCATTGGCTTCTCGGTGCCGGCGGCCGTGGCCCAACCGATCGTGAACCAGTTGATTGAGGAAGGTCGTGTCCGTCGCGGCTGGCTCGGCGTCAGGATCCAGACGGTTACCGATGAAATTGCCGAAAGCCTCGGGCTGGCCAAGGCGCAGGGCGCTCTTGTCGCCGGTGTCGCGGATGACAGTCCGGCCGCCAAGGCAGGGCTCAAACCCGGCGACGTTATCCTTGAGTTTAACAAGCGCGCCATCACCGAAATGCGGAAGCTGCCACGTATCGTCGCTGAAACGAAGATTGGGGAACCCGCGACCGTCAAGGTCTGGCGTGACGGCAAGGAAGCGAGCCTCAAGGTGACGGTTGGAGAGCTTTCCGAAGAGAAGGTCGCCGCTATTGCGCCTTCGCAGAAGGGAAGCCCGGCGCGCACCGAGAAGACCGTTGATGCCCTTGGCCTGACGGTTTCTGGAGTCACCACGGAACTGCGCGAACGTTTCGGTCTCAGCGAAGAGGCGGATGGCGTGGTTATCATCGAGGTCAATGGCGAAGGACCTGCGGCCGAGAAGGGTATCCGTCCGGGTGATCTGATCGTCGAAATCGGACAGGAGAAGGTCGCGGCGATCGCCGATGTCGAGGCCAGGATCGAGAAGGCCAGAAAGGCGGGCCTTAAATCCGTACTGCTTCTGATCGAAGGTCAGGGCGGCTTGCGGTTCGTGGCCCTGAGGCTTGCCAAAGGTTGATCTAGACGGCAGTGACTGAAAAAGAGGCGGCGTCCGGAAGGACGCCGCTTTTTTTGTTCGCGATATCGGCGATTCAAGTCCCACGCTTCTGGAAAATTCCCGCGACTCGCGCTAGGGTCTGGACCGAGACATGATATGCCGTCCTTTTCTGGGGTGGACAGGGGAGAAAACAAAATGACCGACCAGGTAAAATACGTTCTTGAGGAAAACCTGATACCGAAGTTCTGGTACAATATCGCGGCCGACCTGCCCGCTCCGATGGCGCCGCCGCTCCATCCGGGAACCGGACAGCCGATTGGCCCGGATGATCTTGCGCCGCTGTTCCCGATGGCCCTGATCGGCCAGGAAGTCAGCGCCGAGCGCGAAATTGAAATTCCCGGACCCGTTCGTGAGGTCTACCGCCAGTGGCGTCCCGCGCCGCTGTATCGTGCGCGCCGTCTTGAACGCTTCCTCGATACGCCAGCGAAGATCTACTACAAGTACGAGGGCGTCAGCCCGTCGGGCAGCCACAAGCCCAACACGGCGGTGCCGCAGGCCTTCTACAACAAGGAAGAGGGCATCACGAAGATCTCGACGGAAACGGGCGCCGGGCAGTGGGGGTCGTCGCTGGCCTATGCTGGATCGATTTTCGGCATTCAGGTCGATGTCTACATGGTCAAGGTGTCTTTCCAGCAAAAGCCCTATCGCCGGGCCCTGATGGAAGCCTATGGCGCGCGTTGCGTCGCCAGCCCGAGCACCGAGACAGATGCCGGGCGTGCTGTTTTGGCGGCTACTCCTGACTCGACGGGTAGCCTCGGCATCGCGATTTCCGAGGCCGTCGAGGTCGCCGCGAAGAACGCCGATACCCACTACGCGTTGGGAAGCGTGCTCAACCACGTCCTTCTGCACCAGACGGTGATCGGACAGGAAGCCATCGCCCAGATGGAGATGGCCGGCGATTACCCAGATGTGGTCATCGGTTGTGCGGGCGGCGGCAGCAATTTCGCCGGCATCGCCTTCCCGTTCCTCGGGCAGAAGCTGCGCGGCGGAAAGGACATGCGGATCGTCGCGGTCGAGCCGACGGCCTGTCCGACCCTGACCAGGGGCAAGTACGCCTACGATTTCGGCGATACGGGCCACCTGACGCCGTTGGTCAAGATGCACACGCTGGGCAACTCGTTTGTCCCGCCGCCGGTCCATGCGGGCGGTCTGCGTTACCACGGCATGGCGCCGCTGGTCAGCCACATCAAGGAACTGGGCCTTGTCGAAGCGGTCGCCTACCACCAGACGGAGTGCTTCAAGGCGGCTGTCGATTTCGCCCGCGCCGAAGGCATCGTTCCCGCGCCGGAATCCACCCATGCGGTCAAGCATGCGGTGGTCGAGGCCCTGAAGTGCAAGGAGGAAGGGACGTCGCGAACCATTCTCTTCAACCTTTCGGGTCACGGCCACTTCGACATGCAGGCCTACACGGACTACTTCGCGGGCAATCTGGAAGACCGCGATTACGATCCGGCGGAGCTGGAACGCGCTCTTGCCGATCTGCCGAACGTGGCCGCCGAGTAAGTCTGTCCATGAAAAGGGGCGGGGCACCGGCCATCGCGCCGACGCCCCGCCCTGTTTCGTTCGCAAGCCAGCAACCAGATATATAAGGAGAAAGAAAGGTCATGTCGGAATCCAGGTTTCCCGGACTGGTTCGGCCTTTCTGCGGTCTGCGTCCTGTGCCGGAGAAAGCGGCGCTTGTCGCGGCCCCTCCCTATGACGTTCTGAACAGTGAAGAGGCCCGCGAACGTGCGGCGGGAAACCCGCTCAGCTTCCTTCACGTTTCCAAGGCCGAGATCGACCTGCCGCCTGAAACCGATCCCTACGACGATGTGGTCTATGCGCAGGCTGGAAAAGCCTTCCGCGCGATGGTTGCGGACGGGATTCTTATCCGCGATGAAACGCCCTGCTACTACGTCTATCGCCTGACCATGGAAGGGCGCACCCAGACCGGAGTGGTCGTCGGCGCATCTGTTTCGGCGTATGACCAGAACATCATTCGCAAGCACGAATTGACCCGTCCGGCCAAGGAAGACGACCGCGTACGCCAGATCGAGGCGGTTGCTGCCCAGACTGGGCCTGTCTTTCTGACGCATCGCCCCCTTGATGCGGTGACGCGCGTTGTCGACGACGTTACGTCCGACCCGGCGCTCTACGACATTACCGCCGATGATGGCGTACGCCATGAACTGTGGGTGGTTGGCGATCAGGGACGGATCGCAGAACTGACCGACGCCTTCGAAGAGGAAGGCGTTCTCTATATTGCCGATGGGCATCATCGTTCCGCCGCGGCGTCACGGGTGGCCGCAGGCATGTCGGCTGGTCCGGACGATGCGGCCTCGGCCTTCCTTGCCGTGGCCTTTCCCACCGACCAGATGCGGATACTGGATTACAACCGGATCGTTCGCGATCTGGGCGGCATGGATGCCCCCGCGTTTCTTGATCGTATCGGTGAGGCGTTCTCCGTCGAAACCGTTTCAGGGCGGGCGCAGCCCACGCGCGCGCAGGAGCTTGGGCTTTATCTGCGGGGAAAATGGTATCGGCTGCGCGTCAGGGAAGCCATGCCGCCTGAAAGCGACCCGGTCGCGCGGCTTGATGTCAGCCTGTTGACCGACAGGATTCTTTCGCCGCTGCTGGGGATCGAGGATTTGCGTCGTGATGCGCGGATCGATTTCGTCGGCGGTATCCGCGGGCTTGGCGAGTTGGAAAGGCTGGTCGATTCCGGTGACTGGGCCGCGGCCTTTGCCCTTTACCCGACATCCATTGATGATCTTCTCGCCGTCGCCGATGCGGGTTCGATCATGCCGCCGAAGTCTACCTGGTTCGAACCCAAGCTGGCCGACGGCCTGGTGTCCTACCCGCTCGACTGATCCCCGCCATTGCTCCCATCGACAAAGTCTTCACGCCGGTATCCCTGCGCGTAGAGAAGCGCCGTCAGGTCGCCATGCTCGACCCGGTGGCGCGCGCCCGACATGACAACGGGTTTTGCGTGGTACGCCAGCCCAAGGCCCGCCGCCTGAAGCATCGGCAGGTCGTTGGCCCCGTCGCCCACGGCGGCTGTTTCTCCAAGGGGGATGCCGCGCTGTTCCGCCAGGGTGCGAAGCATTTCAAGCTTCGTGTCCTTGTTGACGATCGGTTCGATCACCCTGCCGGTCAGTCGTCCATCGGCGATCTCCAGCACATTTCCCTTATCAAGATGAAACCCGACTGTTTCACGCACGCGGGCGGTAAAGAAGGTGAAGCCGCCGGAAACCAGCGCGGTAAAGGCACCGTTGGCGCGCATGGTTCTGACCAGTGTTGTCGCGCCGGGGGTCAGTTCCACCAGGGCCATGGCCCTGTCCAGCGTATCGGCGGGAAGTCCGGCCAGAAGCCCGACCCGTTCGATCAGGGCGTCGCGAAAACCGACTTCGCCGTTCATGGCGCGCTCCGTAATGCGCTGGACCCTCTCCTTGAGGCCGGTGAATGCCGCAAGATCGTCCAGGGTCTCTCCGATGACGATGGTCGAATCCATATCCGCGATCAGAAGCTTCTTGCGTCGTCCGTCCACCTTTTGTGCGATGACATCCACCGGCCAGCCCTGAAGGGCTTCGCGGGCGGCGGCGCGCGCATCTTCAGGGGCAACGCCCTCAAAGGGCAGATCGCAGGCGATTTCCGGGTCCAGCCATTCGGGTTCGCCCGGATGGGCGCCGAGGCGATCCAGCACTGCAGCGACCTCTGAAACGAGGCCGTCATCGAGCCCCGGCTCGTTCGGATTGGTGATCAGGGTCAGGACGTTTATCATCACGCGCGGATATAAGGCCGGGTGAGCTTAATGACAAGAACGCAGAAAGATCCCGTACTCATCGTCGCGGGCCCAACGGCCAGCGGCAAGTCGGCGCTTGCCCTTGATGCGGCGGAAGCGTTTGCCGGCGTTGTCATCAACGCGGATTCCATGCAGGTCTATCACGACCTCGAAATTCTGACTGCCCGCCCGCCGGCCGAGGACGAAGCCCGCGCACCGCATCGGCTTTACGGCGTGATCGACGGGGCGGAGGTCTGTTCGGCGGCGCGTTGGCTCGACATGGCTGTTGCCGAAATTGCGACGGCGCGGGAAAAAGGCCTGCTGCCTGTCGTGACGGGTGGAACGGGTCTTTACCTGAAGGCGCTCATGGAAGGCCTCAGCCCCATTCCGGAAATTCCCGCCGATGTCCGTGTGGCGGCGCGGGCGTTGCGCGAAAGGATCGGGGCCGAAAGCTTTCACGCAGAAGTCGCCCGCCGCGATCCGGCGGCAGCGGATCGCATCCCGCCGTCGGACAGCCAGCGCCTGATCCGCGCCTACGAAGTGTTCGAGGCGACGGGGCGGCCCCTTACCGCCTGGCAAAATGAATGCGCTCCCGAACCCGCCGTGGATGCCCGCTTCGTGGTCATCACCGTCATTCCCGAACGCGCCGAACTCTATGCCCGTTGCGATGGGCGCTTCGATGCGATGATCGAAAGGGGCGCTTTGGACGAGGTGCGGAAGCTGGACGCGAGGGGGTTGGACCCTGCGCTCCCGATCATGAAGGCGTTGGGTGTTCCGGAATTGCGAAGGTTTCTGGCTGGCGAAACAACCCTCGAAGAGGCCCGCGATTTGGCCAAAACGGCGACGCGTCAGTACGCAAAAAGACAGTGCACATGGCTAAGACATCAGATTCGGGCTGATTTTTCCCTTGATACGCAATATTCGGAAAGACATAGAGTGAAAATCTTTTCATTTATTCGTCAGTTTATGTTGACCACCCAACCCTGAGCGTCTAGTGTGCGCTGCCGCGCAAGGAGAAAGGCGCACGAAATTACCCCGAAGCGGAGTCTTCGGGGTTTGCGATTGTGGAGAGAAAGCGATGTCTGCCAAGGAAATGACCGGAGCCAAGATAATCCTGCAAGCCCTGAAGGACCAGGGTGTGGATGTCGTATTCGGCCTTCCCGGTGGCGTAACCCTTTCGCTTTATGACGAGATCTACAAGCAGAACGAGTTGCAACACATTCTGGTGCGCCACGAACAGGCCGCCATGCACGCGGCGGAAGGCTATGCGCGCTCCACCGGTCGGGTTGGCGTCGCGCTGGTGACGTCCGGCCCCGGCGCCACCAACACCATCACCGGCCTGGTGGATGCGCTGATGGACAGCATTCCGATGGTCTGCCTGACAGGCCAGGTTCCGACGCAGTTGATCGGCAACGATGCGTTCCAGGAAGCGGACACCACCGGCATTACCCGCCAGGCGACCAAGCACAACTACCTGGTAACCAAGGTCGAGGATCTGTCCCGCGTCCTGCACGAAGCCTTCTATGTGGCGCGCAGCGGTCGTCCGGGCCCGGTTCTTGTCGATCTGCCGAAGGACGTGTTGAACGGTTTTGGCCTGTACACTGGCCCCTCGAAGGTCGAACACAAGACATACCGTCCCCAGATCAAGGGCGACATGAAGCAGATCGAAAAGGCGGTGAAGATGCTGGCGGCGGCCAAGCGCCCCATCATCTATGGCGGTGGCGGCATCATCAATTCCGGTCCGCATGCCTCGCAGCTTCTGGCTCAGTTGGTCAAACTGTCCGGTGCGCCCTGTACGCTGACCCTCATGGGGCTTGGGGCGTTTCCGGCATCCGACAAGCATTACGTCGGCATGCCGGGCATGCATGGGCACTACGAAGCCAATATGGCCATGCATGATTGCGATCTGATGCTTTGCGTCGGGGCGCGCTTTGACGATCGGGTGACGGGACGTCTGTCGGACTTCTCGCCGGGATCGAAGAAGATTCACATCGATATCGATCCGTCGTCCATTAACAAGAACATCGTGGTCGATGTCGGCATTGTCGGCGATGTGGCCCATGTGCTTGAGGACATGATCAAGGTCTGGAAATCAAGCCAGGCGAAGACCGACGAAAAGGCTATCAAGGCGTGGTGGAAAACCATCGACGGCTGGCGGGCCCGCAAGTCCCTCGATTACAAGAATGACAAGAAGGTCATCAAGCCGCAGTACGTGATCGAACGCCTTAATGCCCTGACGAAGGACAAGGATATCTATGTGACGACCGACGTGGGTCAGCACCAGATGTGGGCGGCCCAGTACATGGCCTTTGAAAAACCCAACCACTGGATGACGTCCGGCGGTCTTGGCACGATGGGCTATGGCCTTCCTGCCGCCATGGGGGCGCAGATGGCGCATCCCAAAAGCGTGGTGGCAACGGTCACCAGCGAGGGTTCGTTCGTTATGAACCTTCAGGAACTTGCGACCTGCGTCCAGTACAAGATGCCGGTGAAGGTGTTCCTGCTCAACAACGGGTTCCTCGGAATGGTTCGCCAGTGGCAGGAGATGTTCCACGGCGAACGCTATGCCGAAAGCCGACTGGACGTTCATCCGGATTTCGTCAAGCTGGCCCAGTCATTCGGCATCAAGGGCCTTCGGGCGAAGAAGCCGGATCAGGTGGATTCCGTCATTCTCGAGGCGCTGGAAACGGATGGGCCCGTGCTGGTGGATATCGCCATCGATCCGATGGAAAAGGTGTTCCCGATGATGCCTGCCGGTGCGGCGCATAACGAGATTCTCTTTGGCCCGGACGACCAGATTTCCAGGGATGTCGATGAGGACGACGTTGTCCTCGCCTGACGGGGATAGCGGGAACACGGAAAAACCGATAACGGAGCCGGGGAACGATCCGCCCGGCATCATGGAGCGACTGCCGTGAACGACATGAAGAACGAGGACATCAGGTACCACACGGTTTCCGTCCTGGTGGATAACGAAGCGGGCGTGTTGGCCCGCGTGATCGGGCTGTTTTCGGGGCGTGGCTATAATATCGCCAGCCTCACGGTGGCCGAGGTCGATGCGAAGCAAAGACTTTCGCGGATCACCGTCGTCACTTCGGGGACACCGATGGTCATCGAACAGATCAAGGCGCAGCTGGGGCGGCTTGTTCCGGTGCATACGGTAATCGATCTGACCATCGAAGGACCGTCGGTCGAACGGGAGCTGGCGTTGGTAAAAGTCGCCGCCACCGGAGAAAAAAGGGTGGAATCATTGCGCATTGCGGATATCTTCCGGGCGCGCGCAGTCGACAGCACAAACGAGAGCTTCGTTTTCGAGATCGTCGGCGCCACCGAGAAGCTGAACGCATTCATACGGTTGATGGAGCCATTGGGGCTCGTCGATATTGCCCGAACGGGCGTGGCGGCCATCGCCCGCGGCAAGGCGGGCATGTAAGACACCCGCAGCAAGGCGGGCATGTAAAGAAACGCCGACGCAACTGTGCGTCGGTACAGATATTCAAGACGATTACGGGAACGAAGGGATTACGCGATGCGCGTTTATTATGATCGTGATGCAGATGTCAATCTGATCAAGGGAAAGAAAGTCGCCATTATCGGTTACGGAAGCCAGGGCCATGCCCATGCGCTCAACCTCCGCGATTCGGGCGTCAAGGACGTGGCCGTCGGCCTGCGCGAAGGGTCGGGCAGCCGCAAGAAGGCCGAGGGCGAGAAGCTCAAGGTCATGACGCCGGCCGAGGCCGCCGCCTGGGCCGACGTGGTCATGATGCTGACCCCCGACGAGGGACAGGCTGACCTCTATTACAGCGATCTTCACGCCAACATGAAGGCGGGTGCGGCGCTGGCCTTCGCTCATGGTCTGAACATCCATTTCAAGCTTATCGAACCCCGCTCCGATATCGACGTGTTCATGATTGCGCCGAAGGGCCCTGGCCATACCGTGCGCGGCGAATACCAGAAGGGCGGCGGCGTTCCCTGCCTTGTGGCGGTCGACCAGAATGCCACCGGAAATGCGCTGGAAGTGGCCCTGTCCTACGCCTCCGCCGTTGGTGGTGGCCGTTCGGGCATCATCGAGACGTCCTTCCGCGAAGAGTGCGAGACAGATCTGTTCGGCGAGCAGGCGGTCCTGTGCGGTGGCCTGACCTCCCTGATCGTCGCCGGTTACGAGACGCTGACCGAAGCCGGGTATGCGCCGGAAATGGCCTATTTCGAATGCCTGCATGAAGTGAAGCTGATCGTCGATTTGATGTACGAAGGCGGCATCGCCAACATGCGCTACTCGATCTCGAACACGGCCGAATACGGCGACTATGTCTCCGGCCCGCGCCTGATCGACGAGGAAGTGAAGTGGCGGATGAAGGAAGTCCTCGAAGACATCCAGTCCGGCCGCTTCGTTCGCGACTGGATGCTGGAATGCAAGGCGGGTCAGCCCAGCTTCAAGGCGACGCGTCGCCGCAACGCCGAACACAGCATCGAACAGGTCGGCGAAAAGCTGCGTGAAATGATGCCCTGGATCTCGGCCAACAAGCTGGTCGACAAGGAAAAGAACTGACCAGCTTTTGGTCCGTTACGGGTGATTTCAAGGGGGGATGCCACGGCATCCCCCTTTTTCGTATCCTCGGCAGGGAGGGACAATTCTGTTGACTTTCGTGCACTCAGGGCCATTTTATTGTCAGGCGGATACGGGTTTTCCCGTTAAATCCGTGAAAACCAAGGCTTTTAGGCTGTGATCTTTACGATGTACGAGCGGACGGCGCATATAAAGTTGAACGACGACCGGTATGATCCGGCGGCGTTCGCGCGTGCGGGCCAGATCGCCCTTATTCCGCTCGCCCTTTCCGGGGCCCTTCGACTTAGGTGCCCCTGAGCGTGTTACCGCCATGCCGATGCCGGTGTGGATGCGGCTCAGGGGATTTTGAGGAAACCACCCCTTAAGGCACCTAAACGGAAAGGAATGTAACCATGACCAGCAGCCGCGAAAACAATCGCATAATCGTATTCGACACAACCTTGCGCGATGGCGAGCAATCGCCCGGCGCTTCCATGAATCTGGAAGAGAAACTGCGGATTGCCGAGTTGCTCGAGGAAATGGGAGTCGATGTCATCGAGGCCGGGTTCCCCATCGCATCCGAAGGCGATTTCGAAGCGGTCCATGAGGTCGCGAAGATCGTGAAGGAATCAGTCGTCTGTGGCTTGTCGCGGGCGACCAAGGGCGATATCGAACGCTGCTTCGAGGCGATCAAGCCTGCGCCGCGCCGTCGTATCCATACCTTCCTGTCCACCAGCCCCCTGCACATGAAATACAAGTTGCAGATGGATCCGGAGGACGTTCTCCAGAAGGTCATCGAAAGCGTCACATTCGCGCGCAGCCTGACCGACGACGTCGAGTGGTCGGCCGAAGATGGATCGCGGACGGAGCACGATTTCCTCTGCCGCTGCGTCGAAGGCGCGATCAATGCGGGGGCGGCGACCATTAACATCCCCGATACCGTCGGGTATGCCGTGCCGGGCGAATTCGCCGGGCTGATCGAAATGCTGTTCAACCGTGTGCCCAACATCGACAAGGCGATAATCTCGGTCCATTGCCACAACGATCTGGGATTGGCGGTGGCCAATTCGCTGGCGGCTGTCGGCGCAGGGGCGCGTCAGGTCGAATGCACGATCAACGGATTGGGCGAACGGGCGGGCAACGCGGCGATGGAAGAAATCATCATGGCGTTGCGTACGCGGCAAGACGTCATGCCTTTCGAAACGTCGATCAAGAGCGAATATATCACCCGCGCATCCCGCCTCGTTTCGACGATCACGGGCTTCACGGTACAGCCGAACAAGGCCATTGTCGGGGCGAACGCCTTCGCCCATGAATCCGGCATTCATCAGGACGGGGTTCTTAAACATGCGGGAACCTACGAGATCATGACCCCTGAATCGGTCGGCCTGCACAAATCCAATCTGGTTCTGGGCAAGCATTCGGGCCGCCACGCGTTCCGCGAGAAGATCAAGGAACTGGGCTATCATCTGGGTGATAACGCCATTGAGGACGCCTTCAAGCGGTTCAAGGATCTGGCGGACAAGAAGAAGGAAGTCTTCGACGAGGACATTGAGGCCCTCGTGGATGACGAGGTTGTTCGCAGCAACAACCGGATTGCCCTGAAGTCACTGGAAATCGTCTGCGGCACCCGTGAGCCGAGCGCGAAGATGGCGCTGGTTATCGATGGCGAGGAAAAATCCTGTGAAGCCATTGGCGACGGGCCGGTGGATGCGGCCTTCCACGCCATCCGCAAGCTGTTCCCGAACGAAGCGAAGCTGCAACTCTATCAGGTTCATGCGGTGACAGGCGGTACGGACGCCCAGGCCGAGGTGACGGTTCGCCTTGAAGAAGACGGCAAGACCGTGAACGGACAGGGCGCGGATACCGACACAATGGTCGCTTCGGTGAAGGCCTACGTTAACGCCTTGAACAAACTGCTGGTAAAACGGGAGAAATCTGCACCGGAGGCGCTTTCCGCCTAGCCACCGCTTTAACGGCATTTTATAAAGATACGGTCACCGTGGTGATGCTTCCCTTGAAGCGTCACTGCGGTGAGCGACTTAACGAACAGACAATAAACGGACGGACGATAAAAGAATGTTTTCAAGACTGTTCGGCTTTCTTTCGGCTGATATGGCCATTGATCTGGGTACGGCCAACACACTGGTCTACGTGAAGGGGCGGGGGATCGTTCTCAACGAACCGTCCGTCGTCGCCATCGCCGAGGTCAAGGGCAAAAAGCAGGTTCTCGCCGTTGGCGAAGAAGCCAAGCAGATGCTCGGGCGCACACCAGGCAACATCATTGCAATCCGACCGTTGCGCGACGGCGTCATCGCCGATTTCGAAGTGGCGGAAGAGATGATCAAACATTTTATCCGCAAGGTTCACAACCGGCGCAGTTTCGCCAGCCCGCTTGTCATCGTCTGTGTTCCTTCCGGGTCTACGGCAGTTGAGCGTCGCGCGATTCAGGAATCGGCCGAGGCGGCAGGCGCCCGCCGGGTGTTCCTGATCGAGGAACCCATGGCCGCCGCAATCGGCGCCGGGCTTCCGGTGACCGAACCGACCGGTTCCATGGTTGTCGATATCGGCGGCGGCACGACGGAAGTTGCGGTGCTGTCGCTCGGCGGCATCGTCTATTCGCGCTCCGTGCGTGTTGGTGGCGACAAGATGGACGAGGCGATCATCGCCTATATCCGTCGCAACCATAACCTTCTGGTGGGTGAAGGAAGCGCCGAGCGTATCAAGTCCGAAATCGGCTCCGCCTGTCCGCCCGAAGAGGGCGATGGCCGCACCATGGAAATCAAGGGTCGCGACCTGATGAACGGTGTGCCCAAGGAACTGGTCATCAGCGAGCGTGAGATCGCCGAAAGCCTTGCCGATCCGGTTGGGGCAATCATCGAGGCGGTCAAGGTTGCGCTTGAGCACACGGCTCCGGAACTGGCGGCCGACATCGTGGACAAGGGGATCGTGCTGACCGGTGGCGGCGCCCTTCTCGGGAACCTCGACTACGTGCTTCGTCACGCGACGGGCCTTCCGGTGTCACTGGCGGACGATCCGCTGTCCTGTGTCGCGCTCGGCACCGGTCGATGCCTCGAGGAAATGAAAAAATTGAAGAATGTTTTGACGTCCATGTATTAATGGACGCTTAACCCGCTTCTTCTTATGATTACTGTGCATTTTATTATCGGCCTTGTCTGCCGTCGATTTGGCGTCGGCTGATTCCCGGTAATCGGCCTTTTGTCGATGGAAGGTCGATACTGTAGCCGGGTATTGAGGCCAGTTTATGAGGCGAAGGCTTTGAAGCAACGCCAGGGACCTGTTCCGCGCGTCGTTGCACCGGTCAAAAGTCTGGTGCAACGCTTTGCGTATGTTGGCCTGATAATGGCCGCGTTCGGCATCATGATGCTGGGCAAGGCGGACACTGTGCTGTTTGAAACTGTCCGCGCCCATATCACCGATTCCGTTGCCCCGATCATGAACGTTCTTTCGCGCCCCGCCGCGACGGTTTCTGAAATTGTCGCAAAGGGGCAGGAAATCATTCACCTGCGTGCGGAAAATGCCCGCCTGCGCGAGGCAAATTCCCGACTGTTGCAGTGGGAAACTGTTGCGCGACACCTGGAGCATGAAAACGAATCCCTGCGCGAACTCTCCAACATCGCGACGGACGGGGTTAATCGTTATGTAACGGTCCGCGTGATCGGTGACTCCGGGGGAACATTCGCCCACAGCCTCGTTCTGTCGGCCGGTCAGCGTCAAGGTGTGCGCAAGGGACAGGCAGTGGTGGCCGGGGAGGGACTCGTCGGTCGCGTGCACGGAGTCGGCCAGTTGTCATCGCGCGCCCTGCTGATCACCGATCTCAACTCCAGAATTCCAGTCCTTGTCGAATCCACGCGGCTACGGGGCATACTTGCCGGTGATAACTCGCAACGCCCGAAGCTCATACATTTGCCGCCCGGCGGAACGGTGGCGCCGGGGGACCGGCTCGTCACCTCCGGACATGGCGGGGCGTTTCCCCAGGGGCTTCCTGTGGGGACCGTTGTTTCCGTCAGCGACGAGGGGATCGAGATTCAGCCTTTTGTCGACAGGCACAGGCTGGAGTATGTTCGGACGGTGGATTACGGCCTGACCGGAATTCTTGCCACGTCTTCGGGAGAGGAAGAGGCGAAAGCCGAAGAAGAACCGGCCGTCGGGACCACGGCGCCGGTCGAACGTTGATCGCCCACTGGACGTCATGAAGCAATCCGTATGGTATCAGCTTGACCGAACAGCAAGGGGGCTTACCCCCTTTGCGCTGGCTGTGCTTATGGTGATGGTCGCCGCGACGCCCATCCATATTCCGGAACTGGCGAGGATCATGCCCGCCGTCGCTCTGGTCGCCGTATACCACTGGACCCTCTACCGGCCGGAATTGCTTCCCGCACCTGCCGTTTTCGTGCTCGGATTGTTTCAGGATTTTCTTGCCGGCGGACCGGTCGGTATTGGAACCCTGGTTTTGATGGGGGTCTATGGCGCGCTTTTGGGGCAGCGGGGCTTCTTCTATGGCAAGTCATTCGCCGTCGTGTGGATGGGCTTCGTGCTGGTCGCCGCCTTCGCCAAGTTTCTTTCGTGGATGCTGTTGTCGGCCTATTACTCCATGGCGGTGACGCCGGACGCGTTCTTTTTTCAGTACCTTCTGACGATCATGATTTTTCCGCCGATCTCCGCTTTCCTTTTGCGGTGGCAGCGGAACATCCTCAGGCAGGAGTGAGATGCACCGCGACAGCGACCGCTTCAAGCTGTTTTCCCGCCGCGCCGCCCTGTTGGGCGGTGGACAGGCCCTGCTGCTCTCCGGCCTTGTCGCCCGCATGTATTACCTGCAGGTCGTTGAATCCGACCGCTACAAAACCCTTGCCGACGAGAACCGCATCAATTTCCGCCTTCTGCCGCCCCCGCGGGGCCGCATTCTGGATCGCAACGGCCTCCACCTTGCGGTGAACCAGCAGAACTATCGCGTTGTCCTGATCCGCGAGCAAACTCCGGACATTGCAAAAACCCTTCAGGCGCTTGGCGCGCTTATCCGGATCAGCAAGAGCGATCAGAAACGCATTTTGCGGGAAGTGAAACGCAAACGCAGTTTCGTGCCGGTCACCGTACGAGAGAACCTGACATGGGAAGAGGTCGCGCGCATCGAGGTCAATACCCCTGATCTTCCCGGTGTGATGATCGATGTTGGGCAAAGCCGGAACTACCCCGACGGGGCGGATATGGCGCATGTTCTGGGCTATGTTGCGGCGGTCTCCGAGGCCGAACTGACCGGTGACCCATTGCTGGAACTGCCGGGTTTCAGGATCGGCAAGGCCGGGGTGGAGAAAGTGCACGACCTGGCCTTGCGGGGCAGCGGTGGGACCAGTCAGATCGAGGTCAATGCCCTGGGCCGGGTGATCCGTGAAATCAGCCGGCGAGAGGGCGAACCCGGCGCCGATGTTCATCTCAGTATCGAAAAGGATATCCAGAAGGCGGCAAGCATACGGATGGGAGAAGAGAGCGCCAGCGCCGTGGTCATGGACATCCATACCGGGGAGGTTCTGGCCCTTGCCTCGACGCCGAGCTTCGACCCGAATGCCTTCGACAAGGGGCTCAGTGCGGAAGACTGGCGCGCCCTGACAAACAATCCTCGTGCGCCGTTCAGCAACAAGGCAATCGCCGGACAGTATTCGCCGGGCTCGACCTTCAAGATGGTTGTCGCGCTTGCCGCTCTGGAAAAGGGAGTGATTTCGCCAAGCCAGAGAGTTTTCTGCCAGGGGCATACGGAACTTGGCGATGCAAAATTCCACTGCTGGAAAAGGGACGGACACGGCCTGATGGATATGTCCGCAGCCATCAGCCAGTCGTGTGACGTTTATTTCTATGAAATTGCGCGGAGGACGGGGATCGAACGTATCGCATCCATGGCGCGCCGTTTCGGAATGGGCGAAACGCTCAATCTGGATCTGCCGGGTGAAAGCAAGGGGCTTGTCCCGGACCCTGCCTGGAAAAGGGCCACTGTCGGCGGTCCGTGGCATCCCGGCGAGACCCTTCTTGCCGGTATCGGACAGGGGTATATTCTGACCACACCGTTGCAGCTTGCGGTCATGATGTCCCGCCTTGTCAACGGCGGGCGGGCGGTTTTCCCCAGACTGACCCATTCGGTAACAGGGGTGCCGGAAGACGTGCCACGTGAAACGCCGGACAATCTCGGAGTCAATCCTGCATACCTGAAGATTATTCGCGATGCGATGGCTGCGGTGGTCAACGATCCGAGCGGAACGGCCTATCGCTCCAGAATTGATACGCCGGGTATGACGATCGGAGGCAAGACGGGAACCTCCCAGGTGCGGCGAATTTCAAGGGCCGAGCGTGAGGTCGGCGTCGTAAAGAACGAAGACCTTCCGTGGGAACAGAGGGACCACGCCCTGTTCGTCGGATATGGCCCAATCGAATCCCCTCGCTACGCGATTTCGGTGGTCGTTGAACATGGTGGATCGGGGTCCCGGGCGGCGGCCCCCGTTGCGCGCGATATCCTGCGCGAAGTCATCCGCCGTGATCCCGTTTCCGCGCCACCGGCTGGTGCGGAAACGGTTACCGCCTCAAAGGCGGAGGGACAACCATGGGAATGAACCTCGAAAAGTTCAATCAGCCCCAACTTTCCATTGGCCAGAAGCTCCTGCATCTGAACTGGGGGCTGGTGTTGATCGTTGGGGTGATCGCGGGGGCGGGCTTCGCCATGCTTTACTCCGCCGCAAACGGTAACGTTGATCCGTGGGCGTCACGGCAGATGGTCCGCTTCGGTGCCGGTTTCCTCATCATGATTGCCGCCGCCCTGATCGATATCCGTCATTGGATGCGGTTGGCTTATCCGCTCTACGTCCTTGGTCTGGCGCTTCTTGTGCTGGTGGAGTTCAGGGGCACGATCGGCATGGGTGCGCAACGCTGGATCAACCTTGGCCTGTTCCAGCTGCAGCCATCGGAGGTCATGAAGGTTACCCTTGTTCTGGCCCTGGCCAGGTACTTCCATGGCGGCACGCCTGAAAACATCGGACGCCTGACCTTTCTGATTCCGCCTCTTCTCATGGTCGTTGCGCCGGTCGTTCTGGTTCTCAAACAACCCGATCTCGGTACGGCGATCATGCTGACCATCGCTGCGGGCGCCCTGTTCTTTCTGGCCGGGGCGCGGATGTGGATTTTCGCCATTGTGGGCGGCGCAGGCCTTGCGGCGATTCCCGTCGGCTGGCAGTTCCTCCACGCCTACCAGAAAAAACGGGTTCTCACATTTCTCAACCCGGAAAGCGATCCTCTTGGCTCCGGCTATCACATCATGCAATCGAAGATCGCGCTTGGCTCGGGGGGGCTGTTCGGCAAGGGATTCATGCTGGGCTCGCAAAGCCACCTAAACTTCCTTCCAGAAAAGCACACCGACTTTATTTTCACGATGTTTGCCGAAGAATTCGGTCTTGTCGGCGGGCTTGCGCTTCTGGGGCTCTATGCGCTGATACTGGTCTATGGTTTTGGAATTGCGCTCCGCAGCCGAAGCCATTTTGGCAGGCTGCTGGCGATGGGGGTTTCCAGCACGTTCTTCGTTTACATCTTCGTCAATATTGCGATGGTCATGGGGTTGATCCCCGTGGTTGGCGTACCCTTGCCGCTGGTTTCATACGGCGGCACGGCGCTTCTCAGCCTCATGTTCAGTTTTGGCCTTCTCCTCAGTGTCTATATCCATCGCGATATAGCGATTGGACGGCGCGGACTGGTGGATGACGACTAGCACTCTTTCTTTCCAAGGGAAGGATGACGTCACGCCGCCCCGGTGATAGCCTGAAAAGGAGATCAGGGAAGGTGACGACATGCCCGTTTATCTTGCCTACGACGGTTCCATCAATGCGAGCTGGATTTCCCGGTACGCCGTGCGAATGGCGGCCAATCACCCTGAACGTCGTCTGAACATCATCTATATTGAGGATGCCGCTGTTCCCGCCCCGGCGCTGGAAGCCGGGCTGCGCCGTGTCGAGTTTGAAGCCCAGGCCGTCGGAGTCACGGCCGAGGTCATGATCCGCCCGATGCGCCAAGGGGTTCCGGGTGGGCTGATCGATGCGATCCCGGAAGGGCCGGAAACGTTCATCGTTTGCGGAACCCGCGTGAAAATGGGACGGCGCGGCTTGTTGCGAGGCACCATTTCCGAACGGCTGCTTCGCTTGCGGCGATACAACGTCATCGCCATTCGGGTCGTCCAGCCGGGCCTGCTAGGCCTGCCGGGGAATTTGCTGGCCCCGGTTTCGGGTGACCCAAGGGGCTTTCAGGCAGGAATTCCGATGCTCAGCCTGATGGCCCGCGACATTCGTCTTTTGCACCTTCTTCACGTTCTGGAAACCAAACGAAGCCGTTTCAGCCTTATGCCGGAAGCGGCGAATGCCCGAAAACTGGCCGGAGCGATGGGTTATATTCGGGGGATTGAGGCCGATCTTCTGGACAAACTTCCGATCGACCCGGCGCGTGTCGACTCCCATGTCCGCATGGCGGACAACTGGACGCGGGAAACCATCGTTCAGGCCGCCCGGTTGCATGCAGGACTTATATTCGTCGAAGCGCCAATCCTTGGTCTGATCGGTCGCTTCGGTTTTGGCGATGCGCATGAACGCCTTTTGGCCGATTCACCCTGCGATGTCGCCGTATACCGCGGGGCGGTATGACATGACCGGACAGATCCAGAACCTGAAGCCTGCGGATGTCCACGCCTATCTGCAAACCCGTCCAGAAGGCCTGACGCCCCATGAGGCATCGGCCCGCTATGACGAGGTAGGCCCCAACACCCTTGAGGCAACGCGGCGCGGCTGGTGGCTGAAAAGCCTGTTCCGGCAATTGACCAACTTCTTCACCATCCTGCTCGATATTTCAGCGGCCATCTGTTTCGTCGCCGATTACATCCAACCGGGCGAGCAGATGAATATACTCGGCTGGGCGCTGCTCGGCGTTTCAGTCCTCAATGCGCTTTTCAGCTTTGCGCAGGAATTCAGGGCCGAACGCGCGATGGAGGAATTACGTAAATTCCTTCCCCAGAAGGTTCAGGTCTGCCGCGACGGGGTCGAAGGGGAAATCGCCGCCAACGCCCTTGTTCCCGGCGATGTAATCATCATTCGCGAGGGCGACAGGGTTCCGGCGGACGCCCGCGTTGTCGAAGCATCATCCCTGCTGGTCAATAATGCGCCGCTGACGGGGGAATCAATCCCCCTGAACATCGACGCAGAAGCGTCCGATGCTGTTCTGGGCGAAAGCGGCAACGTCGTGTTCGCCGGTTGCGCCGTGTTGCGGGGGTCGGCGCGGGCTGTTGTTTTCGCAACGGGTTTTCGCAGCCAGTTCGGCCGCATCGCCCGACTTTCCCACGATATCCAGCGCAACCCCTCGCCGCTGGAACGCGAAACATCGCGCATGGTTCGCGTCCTGACGATCATTGCTGTGGTCATGGGGCTGGTGTTCTTCGTCTACGGCATCGCGACCGGTCGGTCGCTGTGGGTCAATCTGGTGTTCATGATGGGGATCATCGTCGCCAATGTACCCGAAGGCCTGCTGCCGACGTTCACCCTTTCGCTGGCGATGGGCAGCCTGCGCATGGCGCGCCGGAATGTGCTGGTGAAAAGCCTGAATGCGGTTGAAGCCCTTGGCGCCGTGCATGTTATCTGCACCGACAAGACGGGGACGCTGACTCTCAATCGCCTGCGGCTGACATCGATGAAGGATGCGGGGGGCGGTGGGGATATGCCACCGGATCGTGCAAGGGGCCTCATGGGCCTCGCACTTGCGGCCTGTGATGTTGATGTCACGGACGAAGGCCTGCGCGGCGACCCACTCGACATTGCCGTCGCGGACGCCTTTGACGAACTGGGCGGCGATGTATCGGGAACGATCAATCGGACAACGCTTTATTACCCCTTTGATACGGATCGTCGCCGCGCTGCCGGTGTACAGGAGAATTCTGATGGCGATTGCTTTGTGGTCAAGGGCGCATGGGAATCGCTACGGCCCCTGGTTGGCGGCGTACGGGGTGATGACGGGTTGGTCGAACCGATAGACGAAGCGCGCCTGCAGGCGGCGGGCAACGTCGTCCACCGTATGGCCTCGCGGGGCGAGCGGGTCATCGCCCTTGCATCCAGGCCGCTGAAAACGGGGGAGGGGACGCCGGATCTGGTGGATCTGGAAACGGATCTGGTTCTTGAAGGCTTCCTTGCGTTGGAAGATCCACTTCGGCCGGAGGTTCCCGCCGCTGCGGCATCCTGCCG
>JAPHTL010000230.1 GCA_026193355.1 Rhodospirillales bacterium | reverse complement strand
TTGCGGCCCCATATGGCGACCTCGCGGATCGGGCGGACGGCGGCATGGGCGCGGATCAGGTGCGGGGCAAGCTTGCCGGTTCCGACCATCAAGAGGCGTGAGGCGTTCTTCCGGGCCAGATAGCGGGCCGCCAGCGCCGAGGCCGCGGCCGTGCGCCGCGCCGTCAGTTCGGGGCCATCGATCAGCGCCAGCGGCGCGCCTGTCTTTCCATCCATCAGGACATAGGACGCCAGCACCGAAGGCATGTTGCGTGTGCCGTTGTCGGGAAACACCGTGGCCATCTTGACCCCGATGTAATCGCCCTCGCGCCACGCAGGCATCAGCAAAAGCGTGGCGTCACTTTCACCGGGGACGGGAATGGTGTGATGGTGGCGGACGGGAACGGAGCAGCCGTTTTCGAACATGCCGCCAATGGCGTCGATCAGGGAAGGGGGATCGAGAACACGGGCGAGATCGTCCGCGGTGACGGTTCGCACGTCCCTGATGCCTCAGGCGGCGTTGCGCGGCGGCAGGGCCGTCGTTGTCCCGGCGGGGGTAGAGGCGGCCCTGGCCTTTTCTTCTTCCAGTTCCCTGGTGCGGGCCTCCATCCGGGTGGCCTTGCGCTGGGCCTGTTCGGCTTCTCGCGCCAGGGTCCCGGCGCGGTTGCGCCATTTGAACCCGGAGAGGAAGGATATCATTCCGCCGATCAGGAATCCCGTCAGCAGCGCGCCGAACACAAGCAGATAGACCGGGACATCGAAGGTGAGGGGCAGAGGCCATAGATCAAGCGTCACCGTCCCGCGGTTCGAAACGGCGAACAGCGCTGCGGCAAGGGCAGCCAGCACGGTAAGTGTCCAGGATACGATTTTCACGACTACGGTCCGCCGTTACAAGAAACAGACGACCCGACCGCGCGGGCCGGGACAGATGACGGTCAGCTGTTCAACTTATCGCGAAGCTGCTTGCCCGTCTTGAAGAACGGAATGTGCTTGGCGTCAACCTTGACGGCCTCGCCGGTGCGCGGGTTGCGGCCAATACGGGAATCGCGCTGTTTGACAGAGAATGCGCCAAAACCACGAAGCTCCACCCGATCACCACGGGCCAGCGCGGCGGCGATCTCGTCAAAAATGGTCGTGACGATTCGTTCGACGTCCCGCTGGTACAGATGGGGATTCGCTTCTGCCAACTGCGCGATGAGCTCTGATTTCGTCATGGCGAGGCCTCTTTGTCCCGCTCGTTGAAATTAACTGTCCCGCTCTTTCGGTCTTTCGCCGGGCGTTAAAACCACCACGCCGTGCGGAGTTACCGTTGCGGAAACACCCTACCTTAGATCAGGGTGCCAAAGTGAGACAAGGCCGTCAAGTGTAAGTCGTTCTGGCAAAAGTGTTTTTCCAATCACGCCTTTGAACGATCGGGACCACGGATAAGCCTCATCACCGTATTCGGCATCGAAAACGGGCAAGGCGGCGGACACGCCGTGTTCGGCTTCCAGCCATGCGCGCGCCTCTTCCTCCGCTCCGATCGCATCGACCAGGCCATGTTCCATGGCTTGCCGTCCGGTGAAGATTCGGCCGTCAGCAACCTTCAATGTGTCCGGCATGGACAGGCCGCGTCGCTCGGCCACCATGTCGACGAACATGTCGTAGATATCCTTGATCACCGCCTCGACGGCGGTGCGGGCCTCGGGCGTCATCTTTTCAAGCGGGCTGGGCTGCGCCTTCAGCGGGCTGCTCTTGATCGCCTCGGGTGTGATCCCAAGCTTTTCAAGCAGGCCTGTGATTTCAGTGGTTTGCAGGATGACACCGATGGAGCCGGTCAGCGAGGATTGCCGCGCCACGATCCGGTCGGTTCCAAGCGCGGCCATATAGCCCGCCGATGTCGCCAGTTCGCCAAGGACGGCGACGACGGGTTTCTCGGCGGCCACGGCGCGCAGCGAATGATAGAGGTTCTCACCGCCGACGACGGTTCCGCCGGGCGAGTTGATGTGAACGATCAGCGCCTTGGCGCCGGAGTCTGCGGCGATGGCGGAAAGGGCTTCGTCGCGTTCCGCGTCATCAATGATGACGCCGTGCACGTCAAGCCGCGCCACATAGGAACGGGAGAAATGATCGCCGAAGGTGCCGAACAGGGCGACGACGAGGCCGACCATGGCCAGAACGGCGGTGACGCGCCACAGGGTCAGGCGGCGCGCCATGCGGCGGCGATATACGACGATGTCGGCTTCATGCGGCATGGGGGAAGTGCTCCGTCGCTGTTGCCGGCGATTGCCGGAAGCGGCCTTCCGCGGTCAGCTGCGCGGCAGATGGGTGGGGATGGCCATCTCCCCCCGACGGCTGTCGCCGAGGGGGGGAGATGATTCCAGAACCCTTAGGCGTCGCCTTCTTCGCTTTCTTCGGCGGCAGCCTTGGTCTTCTTGGCTGCGGCCTTCTTCTTGGGCTTCTCTTCGCCCGCGTCGTCGTCGGCTTCGCTTTCTTCGGCGGCAGCCTTGGTCTTCTTGGCTGCGGCTTTCTTCTTGGGCTTCTCTTCGCCTTCGTCGGTCGCCTTCTCCTTGGCTTCCTGCAAGGCCGCACCCAGGATGTCGCCCAGCGATGCGCCCGAATCAGACGAGCCGTACTTGGCCATCGCCTTCTTCTCTTCCTCGATCTCGCGCGCCTTGACCGACAGGGTCAGGCGGCGGGTCTTGGCGTCGATCTGCGTGACCTTGGCGTCAACCTTTTCGCCTTCGGCGAAGCGGTCGGGGCGCTGCTCGGAACGCTCACGGGCCAGATCGGCCTTGCGGATGAAGCCGGGGATGGAGTCGTTGACCATCACTTCGATGCCGTTGTCGAGCACCTTGGCGATTGTGCAGGTCACGACCTCGCCCTTCTTCACTTCGCTCATGGCGCCGGCGAAGGGATCTTCGCTGAGCTGCTTGATGCCCAGGCTGATGCGGCCCTTGTCGACGTCGACCTCAAGCACCTTGGCCTTGACGATTTCGCCCTTCTTGAATTCGGCGATGGCTTCTTCGCCGGACTTGCCCCAGGCGATGTCGGACATGTGAACCATGCCGTCGATGTCGTCGGTAAGCCCGATGAACAGACCGAATTCGGTGATGTTCTTGATCTCGCCCTCGATAACGGCGTCGACCGGGAAGCGGTCCATGAAGCTTTCCCAGGGGTTGGCCATGCACTGCTTGAGGCCGAGGCTGATGCGGCGGCGTGTGGCGTCCACATCGAGGACCATGACCTCGACTTCCTGGCTGGTGGAGACGATCTTGCCCGGATGGACGTTCTTCTTGGTCCAGCTCATCTCTGAAACGTGGACCAGACCTTCGACGCCCGGCTCCAGCTCGACGAACGCGCCGTAGTCGGTGATGTTGGTGACGCGACCGGTGAAGCGGCCTTCGACCGGGTACTTGACGTCGACGCCATCCCACGGATCGGATTCAAGCTGCTTCATGCCAAGGCTGATGCGCTGGTTTTCCGGGTTGAAGCGGATGACCTGCACCTTGACGGTCTGACCGATCGTCAGAACCTCGGAGGGGTGGTTGATGCGACGCCATGCAATGTCGGTGACATGCAGCAGGCCGTCCACACCGCCCAGATCGACGAATGCGCCGTAATCGGTGATGTTCTTGACCACACCGTCGAGAACCTGACCTTCTTCGAGATTGGACACCAGTTCCGAACGCTCGGCGGCGCGGGTCTCTTCCAGAACGGCGCGGCGAGAAACGACGATGTTGCCGCGGGCGCGATCCATCTTGAGGATCTGGAAGGGCTGCGGCGTACCCATGAGCGGGCCGACGTCGCGAACCGGGCGGATATCGACCTGGCTGCCCGGCAGGAACGCCACGGCGCCGTTGAGGTCGACGGTGAAGCCACCCTTGACGCGGCCGAAAATGGTTCCGGAAACGCGCTCGGCGGCGGCGAAGGATTTTTCCAGGTCGCGCCAGGATTCCTCACGCCGGGCCTTTTCACGGCTCAGCACGACGATACCGTCGCGATCTTCATAGCGTTCGACGAAAACGTCGATGATGTCGCCCGCCTTGATCTCGCCTTCATCGCCCGCGCTCCTGAATTCCTTCAGCGGAATGCGGCCTTCGGACTTCAGTCCGACGTCGATGAGGACAGAGTCGCTGGTGACGGCGACGACGGCGCCTGGCAGGACGGAACCCTGAAAGCCTTCGCTGTGGCTAAGGGATTCTTCAAGCAGGTCGGCAAAATTCTCATTGGCTGTGGTCATCTATAAGTTCCTATTCTTCAAAACGTTACGGGCCTGCCGGTTGGTTCCGGCGGTCTTCCACGAAGTGGCAATAACCGAAAAATTATTCCGCCATCTGGCGGGCCGTTTCAGGTTATCCCAGGTGGTCTTGCGGGGGAGCATTCGTGGCTCCTGAACGGATCAGGCGCCTTTCCTTGCGGCGATGATCGCCATCGCCTTGTCGAAAACCGTCTCGGCGTCCATGGCGCTGGTGTCCAGCAAATGGGCATCGTCGGCGGCCTTCATCGGCGCAACATCACGGGACGAGTCCCTTTCGTCGCGCTCCTGCATGTCCTGCAAAACGCGCGCATATATAGCTTCGACTCCGCGTTCCTGCAACTCCTTAAAGCGCCGCTGGGCGCGGACCTCGGTGCTGGCTGTGACGAAAAGCTTCACGTCCGCATCGGGGCAGACGACGGTACCGATGTCGCGGCCGTCCATCACGACCCCCTCCTTGCCATCCGGCGGGGTGGTCGAGAAACGCCTCTGGAACGTCAGAAGGGCGGCGCGGACCACGGGAATGGCGGAAATTTTCGACGCCGCGTTCGCGCCCTCATCCGAACGAAGGGCGGGATCATTGAAGGTTGCGGGGTCAAGGTTCAGGGCGGCCGCCTCACCCGCCACAGGATCGGCAGGGTCGCCGCCGGCGCGTACGACGGCCATGCCCGCGGCGCGATAAAGAATGCCGGTGTCCAGATAGGCGTAGTCGAGTTCTGCGGCGATCCGCCGGGCCAGGGTTCCCTTGCCCGCGGCGGCGGGGCCGTCGATGGCGATGATCATGCGTCCTGTCCTCAAGTTTTTTTTCAAGAAATGTGCGGGCTTATCCGCGCCCCGATTCCATTCATCAGTTCGGCGAATCCCGGAAAGCTGGTTTCGATGGGGGCGCCGTCGTCAATGACGACGGCCTTCTCGCTGACCATGCCAAGCACCAGGAAGGACATGGCGATGCGATGATCGAGTTTTGCCGCGATGGTCGCATCGCCCCTTGGCGCGCGGCCGGTCCCGTGAACGATGAGGGAATCCCCTTCGACCTCAACCTTGATACCGCACGCGCCCAACCCTTCGGCCATCGTTATCAGGCGATCGCTCTCCTTGACCCGCAACTCGCCAAGCCCGTCCATGCGCGTGACGCCTTCGGCGCAGGCCGCGGCGACCGCAAGGATCGGGTATTCGTCGATCATTGCCGGCGCACGATCCGCCGGTACGGCAATCCCCTTCAGGCGTGAGGCGCGAACCGTGATATCGGCGACGGCTTCGCCCGCTTCCATGCGTTCGTTGCCCAACACGATATCCGCGCCCATTTCGCGCAGGGTTTCGAACAGTCCGGCGCGCAGGGGATTGATGCCGACATCGGGCAGGGTGATTGCAGAACCTTCAACCAGCAGCGCCGCCACGGCTGGAAAGGCGGCCGAACTGGGATCGGCGGGTACCAGGGTTTGCGCACCGTGCAGTTCCGGCTGTCCCGTGACGATGACGGCGCGTGCGCCGCCTGCGATGTCCTCGACGGTTACTTTGGCGCCAAAATGCCGCAGCATAAGTTCCGTGTGGTCGCGCGATGGGCGTGGCTCGATCACCGTGGTTTTTCCCGGCGCGGCAAGGCCGGCCAGAAGCACGGCGGATTTCACCTGGGCCGAGGCGACCGGGGATTCGTATTCGATGGGCAGCAGATCGGCGGTTCCCTGGACCGCCAACGGCATCCTTCCGCCCGTGCGGCTGGTGAAAGAGGCTCCCATCCGGCGCAACGGCACCATGACCCTTTCCATCGGTCGCCCGCACAACGAGGCGTCGCCGGTCAGAAAACTGACGAAGGGATGGGCGGCCAGCACCCCCATCAGAAGGCGCGCGCCGGTGCCGGAGTTTCCCATGTCGAGGACGGCGGCCGGCTCGGCGAGGCCACCGATGCCGCGCCCGTGCAGACGCCAGTTTCCGCTGCCTTCACGTTCAACGACAGCGCCGAGGGCCGCCATGGCGGCTGCGGTATTCAGGACATCCTCGCCTTCCAGCAGGCCAGATATCCGGGTCTCGCCCACCGAAAGGGCGCCGAACATCAGCGCGCGATGGGAAATCGACTTGTCGCCCGGAACCCGGACACTGCCGGCCAATGGTCCTGCCTGTGTCGAAACGAGGGGTTTTGCCATTAAACTCTCGGGTCCAGAAACCGTTAATTCCTTGACTGATATATGATTATGCGGCGCTTTTGGCGCACTTGCGGTCTGTAGCATGAAACCGGCCAGGGGCGATAGAGGGTAGCCGTTTGCATGCGGCCGGCAATCACGGAAACATTTTTTTTGCATCTTGTGTTTTTTGCTTTTGACTCGCGCGAGTGATCATGGCAATTGGCTTTTCCTGTTTCGCGATGAAATGTCGTCTTGCAGGAAGAAAAACAGGAGGTTCCGTGTCAAAACCTGAGTGGGGAACGAAAAGGGTATGCGGCTCTTGCGCCGCGCCTTTCTACGATATGCGTCGCACGCCACCGGTCTGCCCGAAGTGCGAGACTGTGTGGGAAGCACCCAAGGTGTCCCGCGCGAAGCGCGGCGCAGCCGAGGCGAAGCCCGCAAAGCCGGTCAAGGAGGTCGTTGCCGAGGTCAAGAAAAAGTCGATTCCCGTCGATGATGACGGTGATGACGATGATGTTTTCGAGATCGAGGCCGATGATGACTTCGCCGTCGACGACGACGACGACGACGACGATCTGATTGAGGATGCGTCGGATCTCGATGACGACGATATTGTCGACGTCAGAGGAAGGCGGGACGACGAGTAATCGTCCCTCGCCTGCGGCCGGCTCGGTGGCAGGGACGAACTTTTCGCTTGCCTTCGGGGCCGGATGATCTATTTTTCCGCCCTCTTCCACCTTGGCCCGAAGCCGGGATGGGAGAGTTCCCTCAGGGGCCGTAGCTCAGTTGGGAGAGCGCTTGAATGGCATTCAAGAGGTCAGGGGTTCGATTCCCCTCGGCTCCACCATCAAAACCCCAAGGGAAACCTTGGGGTTTTGTCGTTTGG
>JAPHTL010000285.1 GCA_026193355.1 Rhodospirillales bacterium | reverse complement strand
TTCAACCCCGATCGCAACGTCGCCTACGCGGGTGATTTCCTGCGTCGCTTGTTCAATTCAACGGGATCATGGGGTGAGGCCGCGCAACGCTATCATTCGAGCGATCCCGACCGCGGCGCGCTTTATCGCGCAAAGGTGCTGGCGGGTTGGCGATTGGCGCGGGGTGAGCCAGGCGAAACCGAAATGACCCCCGATACGGCCCTGAACACGGCCAGAGACACGACCAGAGACACGGCGATCCAGACGGTCGCAAATACCGTCAAACCTGCCGTTGAACGGAACCTGGGCGCGGAACCTGTCTGGACGATGGAACGGATCGGCGCGCTGAACGACCGCTTCCGCAGCCGCCTGTCGAAAAACAGCGACCCGACGCATCCCTCTACGACGGCAAAGCCGCGCAGCAAGGAAGCGATCAGCGGAAAGAAATTTACCGGCCGATCATCAATGGAATCGAAGGATTTCGCCGCAAGGCGTCAGGCGCAGATGATGAAATGGCGGGAAAGCCGGGGCCGGTTCTGACCCCACCCACCGATCAGCCCTCCACACCGGAGAGCGGGTTTTCAGGGACCCGATAGACATAGACCTCCGGGCAAAACGAATCGTCCAACCGGTGAATCGTCTCGGGCTCCCATCCGGGCATGTCGAAGCTGTTGCTGATCAGCAGGGTGCCGGCTTCCAGTTCCGCCTCCATTTTCGGGCGCGCCTTTTCCAGCCCTTCCGAATGCAGGTAACACACGACGGCGGTGACGCCCCCCATGGGGCGCTTCATGAAATTGGCGCGGCTAATCGTCAGGTTCTTTCGCCTGAAAACAATCTGGCGCATGTGCATGAACAGCCACGGCACGGGCGAAAGTTCGTAGGCGAGTATCTGGGCGTCTGGAAAAGCCGCAGCCAGTGGAAAGGCCAGACTGCCCCATCCCGCGCCAAGCTCGGCCACCGTGCCACTGAATCCGTCGGGCATGCAATCAAGGATGCAATCACGTGAAATGGCGGAACTGGGGATCGGCGAGATCCCGGTGACGGCGCAATAAAAAAGGCTGACCGACACGCCGATGACGACAGTGACAAGGAAGGCGTATTCGAAAAACACCGGACCTCCTTCATAAAGGCCCAGTCGCTCCGCATTCCCTTTGCGGGAACACACACCGCCAACGCCGCATGTTCTTTGTGTTCTTTCGCGGCCGCCAGATCCATGGCGACTCTGTGTCGTGCAAGGCTACCACCCGCCCATTGCCGATGACAACCGGTTGCGGGGCTATCAGATGCGCAACATGACCTTTCCCTCCATCGCCAGCGCGCCGCCGGCGTCACTGGCCCAGACCCGGGCGCTTGCCCCATCGGCGTCGAGAACGCCTTCAACCCTGAAAGGCGCGGTATCGAACAGTGGCTTGACCGCGCGATAGTCAAACCCGGTTATCGCCGCATCAGGCGCTTTCCTTCGGCACAGGTCGAGCAACAGCGTCGCCGTCAGGGGGCCGTGGACGACCACGCCGGGATAGCCCTCATGGTCGCGACAGTATCCGCGATCATAATGGATGCGGTGGCCGTTGAACGTCAGGGCCGAATAGCGAAACAAAAGCACAGGGTCGGCGGTGATGTCGCGCCGCCACACACCGTCCGGGGGCGCCGGGCGGTCGGCCACCTGCGGGGCGTCTGGACGCGGCGCCTCCCGATAGACGATGTCGTGTTCCTCGGCCACCGACAGCCCCTCATCGACAAATATTTCATGACGCACAACGACAAAGACGAGAAGGCCACTGCGCCCCTCCTTCACCGTCACGTCCTTGATGGTCGAGACCTTGCGCGCCATCGCGCCGACCCGAAGCGGCGCAGCAAATTCCATGCGCCCCCCGGCCCACATCCGGCGCGGCAAGGTGACCGGCGGCAGGAAACCGCCGCGCGCCGCATGGCCGTCCGCATCGAGGCTGTGTTGCGGTTCGGTTTCCAGGAAATAGAGCCAGTGCCACGGTGGCGGAACAGGCGTACCGTCAACCGGCGCGGGGTCGTCGCGGTCCAGCGTCGCCGACATCGCGACCATCGGCCAGGGCGTAATCAGTTGTGTGCTTTCCTGCTGTCGACCGATCCAGTCCTTCAGGTTTTCGTGGTCTTCCAGCTTGCCGCTCATTTCCCTTCTTCTCCAAATTCCCTGCGGATGGCCGCGCCATGGGCGTCAAGGGCGGGTATCGCCCCCAATACTCTCTCTGCCCCGTCCGTTCGCGCCGGCGGGGCTGGCAGATTGATCGGGCCGTTTGGCGAATCAACGCTGACGCGCCGAAGTTGCGGGTGGGCGGAAAGTCCATCAACGCCATTGAGCAATCCGAAGGCGATGCGGGCTCCCTTCAGACGCGTGGCCATTTCCTGTCCAGACGACATGGCGAAGACGGCGGCCACTTCGCCCTCAAGCGCATCGCGATGGGCAACCCGGGAAACGTTGGTCGCATAAGGACCGGA
>JAPHTL010000163.1 GCA_026193355.1 Rhodospirillales bacterium | reverse complement strand
TGGGCGTCCAGATCATTGCCGATCTCCGCCTTGATGTTGGCAATCCGGTCCTTCTCGTCGAGGAAACGTGTTTCCAGCCGGGTCAACCCGTTGGACATGGGCATGGGCCCAAAGTTCATGGCCGTCGGGCGAACGGTTGCCGGCGGGCGATTGTCGCCTTCGAACGCGCCGTCGAGCATGAAGGAGCGATCGGACGCCAGAACGAGCTCCAGAAGGGTGCCGGTGAAGCAGCTTCCCGGTTCGATCCGGGCGATCAGGCTGCGGGATGTCACATCGATGCGTTTGAAAACGCGCTTCAGGAAGAAGATTATTTCCCGCACCAGCCAGTCGTCGGCATTGTCGATCAACGCCTTGTCGGCGGCTTCGACCATGTCCGCGTCACCTGTTGTCTGAAATACCCAGGTGCCGATTTCCTTTTCGTTGAAACGCAGGTGCAGGATGGCGTCGTCGAGTTCGCGGGCCATCGCAAGCGGCCAGAATGCGACACCTTCGGCGTGTATGGACGCGGCATCGACGGGCGGCGCGCTTCCGGGGGCGGCTACGGTGATGGTGGCGACACGCGCTGTTCTGTCTATGTCTACGGTCACGTTGTCATAGGTTATGGTGTCGCCATCGATTTTTCGGACAAGGGGTGTAAGCTTCACGCCCTCGCCCCCGACCGGCCGGTGCGAACGGCCGGCAAGCGCTTCTGCGCGTTCATGCGCAGCGTCCGCCAATTTTGACCGTGGAACCAGCTGATCCACCAGCTTCCAGTCCCGGGCGCGCTTTCCCTTGATGCCTTCGGTGACCGTACAGAAGAAGTCCGCGTGATCGCGGCGAACCTTGCGTTTGTCCACCACGCGCGTCAGCCCGCCGGTGCCGGGAAGAACGGCAAGCAACGGAACCTCAGGCAGGGACACTGCGGAGGATCCGTCGTCGACCAGCAAAATCTCGTCGCAGGCCAGCGCCAGTTCGTATCCACCACCTGCCGCCGTGCCGTTGACGGCGCAAATATACGCCTGACCGGAATTGGCGGAAGCATCCTCGATGCCATTACGGGTTTCGTTGGTGAATTTGCAGAAGTTCACCTTGTGATCATGGCTGGACAAGCCGAGCATCCCGATGTTGGCGCCGGAGCAGAACACGCGCTCTTTCGCCGAGGTGACGATGACGGCGGCGACCTCGGGGTGTTCAAAGCGCAGACGCTGAACCGCGTCGTGCAGTTCGATATCAACACCCAGATCATAGGAGTTGAGTTTGAGGGCGTATCCGGGCGCGAGACCGCCGTCTTCTGCGACGTCCAGCGTAAGGGTGGCGACTCTTCCATCTACTGACAGTTTCCAGTGGCGATAGAGGTCAGGCCGGGTATTGAAATCGATCATTGGAATTTCGCGCCTTTGCGTTTTGCTTGTTTGTAACCGTAATTAGAAGCATTCAACTCATGTGGGCATGCCGTTGTTCCGTCGAATGCCCATTTTGATTTTAGAGTAAACCGGTACTGAAATACCTATTTACATTTAGGGGATCAGTGCGCATCCTGTCAAGATGGAAGCACGACAGGGGTCAACGCCTTCGGGAGGAACAATGCCGGATAATGGAGCTCAGAGCCAAAACGGCGCGAGCGGCGATTCGATCGCCCCGGTCGTTGTCCGACCTGCGCGGCTGGAGGATGTGCCCGCTGTTATTGCTATCGATGCCCGCAACACGGGCATGGAAAAACCTGATTACTGGCAGGAAACTTTTGATCGTTTTGGTAGACGTTCGGGGCGCTACTTTCTTGTGGCGGAGGATCCACAGGCCGATGGCGCTGTTTTCGGCTTCATCACCGGTGAAATCCGCGCCTGGGAATTCGGTTCCCCGCCGTGTGGCTGGGTTTTTGCGCTGGGTGTCGATCCCGATGCGCGCCTGCGTGGCGTGGGCAGCCGTCTTTTCTGCGAAATCTGTGACGCATTCAGCAAGGCAGGCATGGACAAGGTGCGGACCATGCTGGCCCGTGATGACCGGCTCAACATGGCTTTTTTCCGCTCACAAGGCATGATGGGTGGCCCCTTCATCCAGTTGGAGAAGCCCTTGACCGAAGGGAAATGCCCGTGAACGCAAGGGGTATGGCAAGAGCATGAAGCTGCAAAAAGCGACTCAATACGCCCTGTTTGCCGTCCTGGAGTTGGCCCGCGATTCTGCGCGTCAGCTTTCCGCCACAGATATCGCCGCCCTTTACGGGATTTCGGCGAATCATCTTGCCAAGGTTTTGCGTGACCTTGGTCGCGCAGGCCTGGTCGAATCCGTACGTGGCGCAGGGGGCGGCTATCGTTTCTGCGGTAATGCAAAACGCACGACGTTGCATGATGTTATTGCCCTGTTCGAGGAAATCGGCCCCGGTGCCCCGGACAGCAAGGAGCCGGGCGACGATACGGAAATCGGTCATGCGTTGCTCCATGTAATGACCGAAATAGACGAAATTGCCCGCGCCACGCTGATGGCGGTCAGTCTGGAGACCCTGATCAGAAGTATCGCCTGGCATGCCGTTCGTGAAGATGCCCAGGGCGCGGACAAAGCCCAGTCCGGCGGGGGGACGGCAAAGGTCAACGCCCTGTTGTCTTAGCGGCTTCGATCTGAATCGTTTTGGATTTTCAGGACGAAACCCTTTACAAGCAAACGGTACATGGACAGGAATTTAACGGTCGATGCGCCCGGCGCACATCGACTTTTGCTGCCGGGAAGTGAAGCGTGAAAGACTCGGAAGATCAGCGAACTGCCGGTGCAGGCGGCCCAGCGGGGAAGGAAGTGGCGGCTGAACCGGCGCGTTCCTTGTGGCCGCGCCTGATCATGCCGGTTGTTGCCGGTCTTTTTCTCAGCCTTACCATGTTTGTCATTGAAGGCGGTTTTAACCTTCATGGCCACAAACTTGCCGTCGTGTTGTTTGTTTTGGCGACGGCTATTTTCGCCGGTTTCGTCGCCCTGTTGCGTGGCCCTGACACAGTCACCCAGACCGCACCGTCCCCTGTTTACGGCAACGCGGTTGGCGACGGTTCCGATGCCCTGAAAAGGGCGGTGGAAGGGGCGCCGATCATCATGTTCTGCCTGGATATCGACGGTCGTTTCACATTGATCGAAGGGAAGGCACTGCAAAAACTCGACCTGCCCTCGGGAAACGCACTCGGGAGTTCAATTTACGATATCTACGCCAGGCATCCGGAGATTATCTCCCAGTTCAAACGGGCGCTGGGCGGGCACGAAGTCACCGCCCTTGTCAAACTTGGCGGAATGAAATTCGATACCACCTATGCGCCCATTCGCGAAAAAGACGGGCGGGTGACCGGAGTTCTGGGGATTGCAACGGACGTCAGCGAAATTCAGCAGACAGACGACATGCTGCAAAGGACGCTGATTGAAAACCAGATGATTCTCGACAGCG
>JAPHTL010000245.1 GCA_026193355.1 Rhodospirillales bacterium | reverse complement strand
TCTTCCTCGGCCTGCTGCTTCTGCGCCTCGGCCTCGGCCTCCATCTGCTTGTTGCGGATGGCGTTCTCCTTGAACACCTGCACGGCAGCGGCCATCTGGCCGATTTCGTTGCTCTGGCCTTGTGCAGGAATTTCGACCTCCAGGTCGCCTTCGGCAAGACGACCCATGGTGCCTGTCATGCCAGCAATGGGGCCGGAAATGCCACGGCCGATGAGCAGGGAAAGGATGCCCACGACAAGGGCGATGACCACCATGGAAACAACCATGTTCCGCATGGTTTCCTTCGTATTCAACTGAAGCTCTTCGGCAGCGCCTGCGGCGTCTTCGGATCCCTTCTTGTCGAGGAAATCCATCTTGGGTTCCACGCTGGCGTAGAGCTTGCTCATGGTTTTTTTGTCGGCGACTTCCTCAACCATCAGCTCGGCAACCGCCTTGAATTTTGCCAGATACATATCCAGCTTGCCCTCAATGTCCTTCTTTGCGTCTTCGGGTATGTCGGCGGTGGCCAGGGCGGCGTCGAATTCTTCCATCCGCTTGTCCTGGCGAGCGATATATTTGGGGTCGCCCCGCAGGAAGAAATCCTTCTCGTGCCTGCGCATCATCAGCATGGTGATGGTCAGGTCTTTCGCGTTGTATTTTTTCAACTCGCCCTCGACCTCGGAAACGGCCTTTCGCAACTCGCCGCGCAGGCCTTCTTTTTCCGACAAGCCGATGCGCTTGTTCATATCGACCACTTTGGCAAACTCGGCGATATAGGCATTGAAGCCATCCCGCATTTCATCGATCAGCTGTTGCTCGTCTGGCTCCAGATGAATGGTTTTCAACTTGTCGAAGTAGGGCAGGGTTGCTTCGGCCGTTTTGGCATGGCGTTCGGCGTACTTCATGTCATGGCGCAGGAAGAAGTCCTTTTCGTTGCGACGTTCCTCCAGAAACCCGATCTTGACGGCGTTTACATAGCTGACGCCTGCGGTTTCATGCATGAAGGTGTCGCGCACTGCATTTTGCTTCTGAGTGCTGACAAAATAAATACCGCCAACCAGAATGAAGCCGATCATCGCCAGAAGGCCGATCAGCATCGTTTGCGTTCCGATTCTTATATTTCCCATTCTACGCCCCCCCCCGAGAGAACATCAGTCAAGTCCGTCCGCGCCTCCACACCCGGCACAGACGGTAAACTACCCAAACAATTTGCAAAAATGCCATGTTTACGACGTCAGAACAATAATAGTTAATTCCCGCGCTTTCCTTGCCTGCGCCGCAGCCGTACCTTTACCGTTATGGAAAACGGCGAAGGCAGTATCGGAAGCACACGTATGAACGGTTGGCGGGCGGCGGCGCGGGTCTATGCCGATCGCCGCGTTCTTTCCTTTCTGTTCATTGGGTTTTCCTCGGGCCTGCCGTTCGGCATTCTGGCCGAACCACTGGCCGCCTGGCTGACCGAATCGGGGGTATCCAAGACGGCCATCGGTCTTTTTGCGCTGGTGTCGCTTCCCTATTCGCTGAAATTCCTGTGGGCGCCGGTGATGGACCGTCTGTCCCTGCCCGTCCTTGGCCGCCTCTTCGGTAGACGCCGAGGATGGGCTCTGTTCGCTCAGATCCTGCTTCTGATCGCCGTGTGGGGGCTGGGAATGACCGACCCCGCCGTCGATCCGTGGACGACGGCGTGGCTGGCGCTGCTGGTCGCCTTCGCATCGGCCAGCCAGGACATCGTGATTGATGCCTACCGCGTCGAAATTCTCTCGGCCCGGAAGCTGGCGGCGGGCGCAGCGACCGCCGTTTTCGGGTGGCGTATCGGATCGACCGGCGGCGGTGCACTGGGGCTGGTGATCGCCGATATCGTGTCATGGCCGACGGTATTTGTGGTGCTGGCTGCCCTTGTCGTGGTCGGCATGGTGGCCATTCTTGTCAATCCGGAGCCAGAACGACCAGAACATGACGATGCCGAAGTCCGTGAAGCGCGTGCGGATGAATTTCTCGAACGCGACGAACACCTCCCCCACCCCCTTGCGACAGCGCTGGCCTGGAC
>JAPHTL010000088.1 GCA_026193355.1 Rhodospirillales bacterium | reverse complement strand
TGTCTTCCTGGCTGCGTCGGGTTGTCTCGAAGCCCAGGGATTCTGGATTTCGAAGGCGATCCCGGTCGATGATTTCAGGGCAATGGTTGTATCGGGCCGTCGGTGGCCAGCCTGCGGCATCGGCCTTGTCCATGACGCCGCATCACGGCACAGCCAGTACAAGCGCAAGCTGATGGACAAGGTCTATACGCTGATGAATACGGACCCCGCTGAATGGGACGACATTCCCCGCGTCGATCTGGTTCATTCACCCGCCCATTCACGGCTCGATCGGGTGTTCAGGGGCGGCTCTGAACATGCCGCCGATGCCAACCGGGCCATGCACGAGGCCGGGCGGGGGCTTGTAAGGGCGGTGAAGGCGCAGGCCGGGCCGGAGGTCATCGAGCCGCTGATCAAGGCGTTCACAGAGGCCTCGTCCGTGGTCGATGCCGAACTGGCGAGGGAAATGCGTTTCTGGCTTTCCGGGTCGCAGTTCCCCGAAGGGGATATGCCGGAAGTTCCTTTCGACGGAAACGAGGACTGATCAGACCTGTGTGCCGCCCACGGTGATCGCATCGATGCGCATGGTCGGCTGGCCCACCCCCACCGGAACGCCCTGCCCATCCTTTCCGCATGTGCCGACGCCGGGATCCAGCGCCACGTCGTTCCCGATCATCGAAACCCTTGTCAGGATGTCCGGGCCGTTGCCGATCAGCGTTGCGCCCTTGACCGGCGCGCCAACGCGGCCGTCCTCGATCATGTAGGCCTCGGTGCACGAAAACACGAACTTGCCTGACGTGATATCAACCTGCCCCCCACCGAAGTTGACGGCGTAAAGTCCGTTCTTTACCGATTTGAGGATTTCTTCGGGGTCGTGATCGCCGGCTTCCATGATGGTGTTGGTCATGCGGGGAAGGGGCATGTGGTCGAACCCCTGCCGCCGTCCGTTGCCGGTCGGCCGTACGCCCATCAATCGCGCATTCAGGCGATCCTGCATGTAACCCTTCAGGATGCCGTCCTCGATCAGCATGGTGCGCTGACTGGGCGTTCCCTCGTCGTCGATGCTCAACGATCCACGACGGTCGGCGATGGTGCCATCGTCGACGACGGTGACACCAGGCGCTGCGACCCTCTCGCCCATCAGCCCTGCAAAGGCCGAGGTCTTTTTGCGGTTGAAATCGCCCTCAAGGCCGTGGCCGATGGCTTCATGCAACAGGATGCCTGGCCAGCCGGGGCCAAGGACAACGGGCATTTCGCCCGCCGGTGCGGAAATTGATTCAAGGTTGACCAGCGCCTGACGCAGGGCCTCGTCAACGGCGCCGCGCCAGTTGTCGGGCTGCAGGAATGTTTCATAGGTGACGCGCCCGCCCTGGCCGAAGCTGCCGCTTTCGCGCCGGTCGCCCTTGGCGACGACGACGGAAACATTGACCCGGACGAGGGGGCGAATGTCGGCGGCGCGGCTGCCGTCGGCGCGGATGATCTGAACCGCCTGCCACTGTCCGGCAAGCGAGGCCGATACCTGACAGACCCGTTCGTCCCTGCTACGCGCATAGGCGTCGATGTCTTGCAGAAGCTTTACCTTGGTTTCGAAACCGACAAGGGAAAGCGGGTTGTCATCTGCGTAAAGGGCGCGGTTGGTGCCGGCGGGCGCTTCGGCGGATGTGCCGCCTGTACCGCGCCGCACTGCGCGCACCGTGTCGCCCGCCCGCCTGATCGCGTCTTCATCAAGGCTGGAGGCATGGGAATAGCCCGTTGCTTCATCCGCCACGGCGCGCAGGCCGAAACCCTGCGCGGTGTCGAAGGTCGCCGCCTTCAGTCTGCCGTCATCAAAGGCGAGGCTTTCGCTTTGCCGGTATTCGAGGAACAGTTCGCCATCATCGGCGCCTGAAAGGGCGTCGCCGACGATCCCCTCGACACGGCTGCGGTCCAGCCCCGCGCGTTCGAAGAAGATCGTATCGGTCGTGGCGATGTTGCTCATGGCTGTTCCTGTCTTGTTTGGTATGGGGACCCATCAGATATGGTATTTTTTGCCGTGTTTCCAGTGTTTGACTGTTTTCGGGGCAACGCGTTTTACTTGACGTCTCCACCGACCTGTTTTATCCCAAGGTCACGTGGTGATTTGTCAGACCGGCTTGCGGCCACGTAAAACAAACAGCTAAAAGGTCCGAGGCGATGAGCCCCAGACCTGTCCGGTCGGGGCTTTTTTGTTTTCGCGGCGCGGTTTTCCATAATGCGGAACAAAGCCGGGAGAGGAACGATGGACAAGGACAAAGAGGAAGAACAGAAAGGGTGGCGGACCCGGACCAAATTGGTTCGCGGCGGCCTGAAGCGTAGCGGGTTCGGCGAAACCAGCGAGGGCTTGTTCCTGACCTCCGGCTACGTTTATGGCTCTGCCGAGGAAGCCGCGGACGCCTTTACCGGCGGGAATGACCGGTACGTCTATTCGCGCTACGCCAATCCCACCGTCGCGATGTTCGAGGAACGGCTTGCCCTGCTTGAAGGGGCGGCAGTTTGCCGGGGAACGTCCAGCGGCATGGCCGCCGTCTTCGCCGCCCTGATGTCATCGGTACGGGCCGGTGGACGTGTTGTCGCATCCCGCGCCCTGTTCGGGGCGTGCCACTATGTGGTCAC
>JAPHTL010000195.1 GCA_026193355.1 Rhodospirillales bacterium | reverse complement strand
TTCGGATCGGCCGAGGCGCTGGTCGCCCTTGCGGAACTGACCGCCCGGAACGAGGGCTTCGGTGCGGATATCGGGCTCGGCTCGAAGCGGCTGTGCGAAAAGTACGGCCACCCGGATATGTCGATGACGGTCAAGGGGCAGGAATTCCCCGCCTACGACCCGCGCGGCATTCAGGGCATGGGCCTGACCTATGCGACATCCAATCGCGGGGCATGCCATCTGCGCAGCTACACCGTGTCATCGGAAGTCATGGGCATCCCGGAAAAGACCGACCCGCTCAGCACCGAGGGCAAGGCCGGACTGGTCAAGGCCTTCCAGGACGCCACCGGGGCGGTCGATTCCTCTGGCACCTGCGTGTTCACCACATTCGCGCTCTCGCTCGAAGACATCGCGCCGATGGTCGATGCGGCCTGCGAAGGTGACTGGACACCCGATACCCTGATGGAAGTTGGTGAACGGATCTGGAATCTGGAACGTAAATACAACATCGATGCCGGATTCACCGCCGCCGACGACACCCTTCCCAAGCGGATTCTCAAGGACGCCGCGAAGGTTGGTCCCGCGAAAGGCAAGGTCAACGAACTGGGCAAGATGCTGCCGGAATACTACCAGCTTCGCGGCTGGGGGACCGACGGCATACCCACCAGCGAAACGTTGAACCGCCTGGCCCTTTAAGGCAGGCGAACCGACAACCAGACCGACGGCTCGCCCCTTGAAAGGCGGGCCGTCGCCATCTTTTGGACAACCCTTTACCGGGAGCATTCGATGAAACACGTGATCGTCGGAGCGGGACCTGCGGGCGTGGTCGCCGCCGAAACGCTGCGTAGGGCAGCGCCAGACGACGAAGTCGTCCTGATTGGCGAGGAAAACGAGCCACCCTATTCGCGCATGGCCATCCCCTACTTCCTGATCGACAGGATCGGCGAGGACGGCACATACCTGCGCAAGACCGACGGCCATTACGACGCTCTTGGGATAAAGCACATCCGGGCAAGGGCCGAGAAACTGTCGCCCGATGACCACGTATTGTCCCTCGACAACGGGGAAACGGTTTCCTACGACCGGCTTCTGATCGCCACCGGTTCCCACCCCGTCAAACCACCCATCCCCGGGCTTGACCTTCCCGCCGTGCACCACTGCTGGACACTGGAAGATGCGCGCAGCATTCACCGACTGGCCCGCCCCGGCAGTCATGTCGTTTTGATGGGGGCGGGCTTCATCGGCTGCATCATCCTTGAGGCCCTGGCCCTGCGCGACGTTCAACTGACCGTCGTCGAAGCCGAACCGCGGATGGTGCCGCGGATGATGGATGAAACGGCGGGCGGCATGCTGACCAGATGGTGCGAAAGCAAGGGCGTAACGGTCAGGACGGGAACCCGGGTATCCGCCGTTGAACCCCACGCAGACGCCGACGACACCCTGACCGTCGATCTGGATAACGGCGATACGATTCACGCACACCTTGTCGTGGTGGCCACCGGCGTCGCGCCCAATGTCGGGTTTCTTGAAGGGACCGGCATCGAAATCGACCAGGGTATTCTGGTTGATGACATGCTGCGTACCACAGTCGATGACATTTATGCCGCAGGGGACGTTGCCCAGGGGCCTGATTTTTCGATCGAAGGCCGCTCCGTCCATGCGATCCAGCCGACCGCAACAGATCACGGGCGGGTCGCGGCCCTGAACATGGCCGGGCGTGAATCCCGCTACAACGGCAGTCTGAGCATGAATACGCTTGATACCCTCGGGCTGGTTACCGCCTCCTTCGGAGCATGGCAGGGCGTCGAAGGCGGAGAAACGGCGTCACAGGTGGATGAGGCCGGATACCGCTACATGCGGCTTGAATTCAAGGACGACCACCTGGTGGGAGCCATATGCGCCGGTCGCACCGATCACATTGGCGTCCTGCGTGGCCTTATCCAGTCGGAAATCGCGCTTGGTCCGTGGAAAGAACGGTTGAAGAACGACCCAAGCCTGATTGCCGAAGCCTATATCGACTGTACACAAGGTTAGGCGTTCGACAGTCATGCGCATCACCGTCAAACTCTATGCCATGCTGGGCAAACACCTGCCACCGGGTGCGGAACACAACGTCATCGCAATGGATGTTCCCGACGGGGTTTCCCCGCGCGAGGTCCTCGATGGTCTGGGCGTCCCACCGGAGCAATGCCATCTGGTCCTGATTGATGGCGTCTATGTCGAACCCGAACGGCGTAGCCAGATTTCGCTGGCCGAAGGAAACGCCCTTGCTGTGTGGCCACCGATCGCCGGAGGGTAGAGCGTGGCGGAAGGAACGGCGTTTACCCGTGAAATGGGAATTACGCACAAGGAGTTCCTTCGCCTTGTCGGAAAGGCGCTTCAGGGTGAAGACTACACAACAAAAGGCGATGACGCCTCCGGCAGGACGGTCGTGTCCCAAAGCGCGGACAGGCGGATCGAAATCACCCTTGCCCCGCAGTCGGAACGACGGATCGCCCTTCTTTCCTTTCCGGTAACCATGGTCACGGTGCGTTTCTTCGGCTACCGTCAGGAAGACGCTGAGTCCCGCATGGCCCGCTTCGACAGGGCCTATCACAGGGGGGGCGGGTGACACCGAAGGCAGAAATCAGAATCGAGGGGCTGAGCAAGTCGTTTCAGGACGTTTCCGTCCTGAAGGGCATCGACCTGACAATCTATCAGGGCGAGATGATCGCCATCGTCGGCTATTCGGGTTGCGGCAAGACGGTTCTTCTGGATCATATTCTTGGACGTCTGGAACCGGACACCGGTTCGGTCATGGTCGCCGATCACGGGCATGAGGGATCACCGCTCGTCGATCTTCACGATCTCGGCGCAATGGATGCCGATACCATCCATGTTCACTGGGGGGTCGTGTTCCAGAGGAACGCCCTTTTTTCAGGCTCGGTCCTGGACAACATCGCGCTGTGGCTGCGAGAGATCAAGAACGCCTCCGAGTCCGAAATCCGGACCATTGCCCAGGATGTTCTAAAAGCCGTCGGCTTGCCGACCGACGACGATTTTCTGGACCGCGACATCAACGAACTGTCCGGCGGCATGGCGAAGCGTCTGGCCGTGGCCCGCGCCCTTTCCATGGACCCGAGAGTCATCTTCTATGACGAACCGACAACCGGTCTGGACCCGGCCAATGCGGCCCAGATCCACGACCTGATCACCAGAACCCATGACCGGATTGGCGGCGACGGCGGTAGCGCGACGACGGTCATCATCACCCATGACCGCGACCTTCTGTTTCGACTGAACCCGCGGATCATCATGCTCCACGAAGGCAGGGTTTTCTTCGACGGCTCAATAGACGCTTTCGAATCATCGGATTCCGAAGTCATCCGCCCCTACTTCAGCCTGATGCATGAACTTCACCGAAGCCGGGCAGAACCGCACGACAGTCTCGCCGCAGCGGGAAGTTGACCACAATCAGTTGCCTTCCCGCCCTCTTCGGTAATAATTCAGGCAATCCTGACCAGACCATCCGGACAGCCCCATGACCCACGCCGTTCAGGGCCATAATATCGCTGGCATCGAAATCGAGGTGGAAGTCCGCCTTTTCAACAGCCTGCAACCCTATGCGCCGGATGGCGCAGGGCCGCACATGATAACGCTTCCGGCTGGCGGGACCGTGGCAGATGTCGCCGATGCCCTCGCCATTCCCCGCAAGGACATCTACCTGGCCTTCTGCAATGGTCATAATGTCGTGCGCAGGACCGAAGAACAGAACATCGAGGTCATCTGGGACCGCCCACTCGAGAACGGGGATATCGTCGCCCTTTCCGGACCGGCGCCGTTCAGTATCGGTTACGGCGCGCCGATCGTCTGAATTGACCGCGAATTCGCAGAAGGGGCGCTTTCAGCCTGATTATCACTACCCTGCAAAAGAGCTACGCTATAAAGTAGCGAAAGACCGCCGAATGAGCGGCCCGAAAACAAGACAAATAAAATCGCTTGAGGGGACATTAAGGGATGGCAACGGAAGTCCGCCGTCTGATTTTTACCGAAACAGAGACTTCGGCGATACTTTCGGCCTATCTGGCCACCGGTTCGTCCACGATGCCACGTGGAATCGTGATGGATTTCAAGATCGTCAAGGAAGACCCTTTCACCATCCGCGTGTTGATCCAGGCTTCGGACGGTCGGCAGCTCAATGAAATCATGGAAGAGGTCCATGTGACCGCCGCCATGATCAACTTCTGCATGCAAAGCCGAATCCCCCTTTCGCGCAAGGCGAAGAAAAGGGTGAAAAAGTTGAATTCTGGAATCGCGCTGGACATGGTTATGGGGAAAGTTTAGGCGTAAGGCTTGTCAACCCCGAAGGAATGTGCCCCGTGACCCTGGACGATATCGAAGAAGTCATCACCCCTCACCTGAAAAGCCTCGGCGCACTCGGCGCCACGGTGAAGTTCGACCTGGGAGACGAAGGGTTTCTGTGCCTTGATGGAACCGCCAGTCCCGCGACGCTGTCGCGCGACGATCGCGAGGTCGAATGCGTCATCAAGATGTCGTCTGACAATTTTGCGAAAATGGTCGGCGGCAAGCTTGACCCCATGCTCGCCTTTACCCTTGGGAAATTGAAGGTCAAAGGAAGCACCGGTGTCGCCATGAAACTTGCTTCGCTTCTGGAAAACTGATCCGCCGCGCGGTTGCGCCCAAGGTTTCGC
>JAPHTL010000271.1 GCA_026193355.1 Rhodospirillales bacterium | reverse complement strand
TCCTTGAACGGAGCGTCCGAACGACTTTTTGCCTTTTCCGAACTGGCGGCGCGATACCCGAAGGCCAGGCTGGTTTTTACGGGTGGATCCGGCGAGTTGTTTGATCAGAAAAGGAAAGAAGCGCACTACGTTGGCCCGATATTCAACCGGTTGGGAACGGACCTGTCCCGCATTGTCTTTGAAGACCGTTCACGAAACACGTTTGAAAATGCCGTCTTTTCGCACGAACTTGTTGCGCCCGTAAAAGGGGAAAACTGGATCGTCATAACCTCCGCATTTCACATGCCTCGCGCCTTGGGTTGTTTTCGCAAGCTTGGATGGGATGTTATCCCCTATCCGGTTGATTTTGTGACGGATGGGATGGGGGAGGCATCGCTCACTTTGTCGTTGCAAGGCGGTATAGGTTATTTATCCGCCGCGATGCATGAATGGCTTGGCCTTGTTTTTTATTGGCTAACGGGCAAAACCGACGCCGTATTCCCGGCCCTGTCTCCGAGATAGCATCCCTCTGTTTACGGCTGGCCCTGCCTTCGCGATTCGTTAACGGAAGGCATGCAATTCTTTTCTCCTCAAAATCGTGTCGCTGGGCGATTTCGTAGTCGTGGAGGGGAGTTTCACCATACATGAAGCGTGCATTCTTGCAGGACGGGCGCAGGTCCGGTTGGGACCACCTGGTCAGAAAGCTCGGGCTGTTTTCCCTGATTCTGGCGACGGTCGCCGTCATATCACCTCAATCCGGCAAGGCCGACGTAGATGGCGATTTTGGTGTGTGGCTCGAAGTCTTGCGTGAAGAAGCGGCATCGCTTGGCATCCGCAAATCAACCGTGGATTCGGCCCTTGGAAATATTGCCCTGATCCCCCGCGTCATCGAGCTCGACAGGCGACAGCCAGAGTTCACCATGACTTTTCGGCAATATATGGAGCGCCTTGTCAACGAAGGCAGGGTCAAGCGTGGACATGAAGCGTTAAGCGCAAACCGGGCGCTTTTCAACAAGGTCAGCGCGAAGTATGGCGTACCAGAGCGTTTTTTGATCGCTTTCTGGGGGCTTGAAACGGATTTTGGCCGTTACGCCAAGGGACATTTTCCGGTGATCGCGGCTCTTGTCACGCTTTCCTACGACGGCAGAAGGAGCGCCTTTTTCAGGAAAGAGTTGTTCAACGCACTGCGCATACTTGATGAAGGACACATAGGCTTTGATGACATGAAAGGGTCGTGGGCTGGCGCCATGGGCCATTTCCAGTTCATCCCCACCACATTCAATGCTTATGCCGTCGATTATGATGGGGATGGCCGCCGCAATATCTGGGGCAATATGGGGGACGCCGTCGCGTCCGCAGCGAATTTCCTTTCCGCATCTGGATGGAAGAGGGAAGAGACCTGGGGGCGGGAGGTTCGCCTTCCGGATGATTTCAACTACACCCTGTCGGGCCTTCGCATCCGCAAACCCCTTGAAGAATGGCAGACAATCGGCGTTCGCAAGGTGGATGGATCGGCGCTACCAAGGGTGCCGGGTATTAGCGGGTCGATAATTGTACCGTCCGGCCATGCTGGACCGGCGTTCCTCGTTTATGGGAATTTCAGGACAATCATGGATTGGAACAGGTCAGAGTTCTACGCTCTGGCGATCGGGCATCTTGCCGACCGGCTTGCGGGGCTTCCCGAGCTGTCGACGCTTGGCCCAAAGGACGAAACGGGGTTGTCTTTCGCAGAAACGACGGAGCTTCAAAACCTTTTGAACGCGAAGGGGTTCGATCCGGGGGGGGCTGACGGGATTGTCGGCAGCAAAACACGGGAAGCAATCAGGGCGTTTCAGAAAATGGTGGGCCTGCCGCCCGACGGACATCCTTCCGCTTCCTTCCTTGATGCCCTCCGGCGCAACCAGAACTGAACCGGTAACGGGGCGATGCTCGGGATACGTCGAATTTCATGCCGCCCCCTTGTCGCAAGCCTGTCAGAGGGGCTAAAGTGAACACATCGAAACCACAAAATACGGGAAAAAACAGGGGTGAAGCGCACAAGATGATGAGGTCCCCCGTTCTTTTCCGACTTGCCTCCGCAGTTTTGCTGATGTTTGTGGTTTCCGGTTGTGCGGAAACGCAGTTTCTTGCGCATTACGCCAAGCGTTTCAGCAATATAGAAGCCCCGCCCTCCGAGGGCCGGTACAAGGTTGGAAAACCCTATCAGATCAACAACGTCTGGTACTATCCGGCTGAGGATCCGAGTTACGATGAAACCGGGATTGCTTCCTGGTATGGACCGAACTTCCACAGAAAACAAACCGCCAATGGCGAGATATTCGACATGAACGAATTATCGGCGGCGCACAGGACGTTGCCGATGCCCAGTTTTGTTCGGGTTACGAACCTTGAAAACGGCCGTTCGATAGAGCTTCGGGTGAACGACAGGGGACCGTTTGCGCACGGCCGGATTCTGGACGTCTCACGTCGTGCGGCGCAACTCCTTGGTTTTGAAAATCAGGGAACGGCTCGTGTTAGGGTTCAGATCAATCGCGAAAAAAGCTACGAAGCCGCGAACAGTCTGGGGGAGGGGGGAGAGATTCCCCCTGGCGAAGGGCCGATCAAGATCGCCAGCATGAAAAAGCCGGTCGTGACGACCGAAAACCTGGCGCCTCCGCCTGGCACGACCATGGTGAGCCGGAGCACCCCCGGCATGACATCGCCACCTGCCGCCCCGGAGGTGGGATCTGCATCTGTAACTGCGGCGGCGGCGGAAGCCGCCGTTCAGGTTGTGCCGGTGCAGCCAACGAATATTTTTATTCAGGTTGGCGCCTTTTCCCGCTGGGATAATGCCAACAGGGTGAAAGCGATCCTGTCCAGTATCGCCGATGTGAATATATCGTCATTCCAGGTGAATGGCGCCGAGCTGTTTCGTGTTCGCATCGGCCCGGTTGCATCGATTGAACAGGCTGATGGATTATTGGAAAGCGTCATTTCAGGTGGATACCCGGATGCGCGGGTTATGGTGGACTGAGAATGGAAGCGCATGATCAATCGAGAGGAATTTTTCGAATGAAGACCTTCGGAAGGATTATCCTTGCGTCCTTCATGGTGTTTTTGGCCGTTGGCGGCAGGCAAGCTGCGGCGTTCGAGACGGTGGCGCGGGAAGCCATTATCATCGATATGGAGACGGATACGGTTCTCTACGAGCATAATGCCGACCAACTCACCATGCCGTCCTCCATGACCAAAATGATGACGGTCTATCTCCTGTTTGAACGCCTGAAGGAAGGGGGGCTATCGCTGGACGACACCTTTCCCGTTAGCGAGAACGCCTGGAGGAAGGGCGGCTCCAAAATGTTTGTCGAAGTCGGAAAGCGTATCCGTGTCGAGGATCTTATTCGCGGCATCATCGTACAATCAGGCAATGATGCCTGCATTGTCGTCGCCGAAGCCCTTGCGGGAAGCGAGGAGGCCTTCGCCGAACAGATGACGCGACGTGCGCACTCATTGGGCATGAAAGATACAACCTTCAAGAATGCATCTGGCTGGCCCGACCCGGAACACATGACGACCGTTCGGGATCTGGCCATTCTGGGCAAGCGAACCATCCGCGATTTTCCCGAATTCTACCACTACTACTCTGAAACGGAATTCACCTTCAGTGGGATCAAGCAGAGCAACCGCAACCCCATTCTTTATGCCGGCGTTGGCGGGGATGGTCTGAAAACCGGTCATACGGAAGATGCGGGCTATGGCCTTGTCGCAACAGCCATGCGGAACGACCGCCGGATCATTGCCGTCTTCAATGGCACCGACAGCATGAAGGCCCGAGCCCAGGAATCCGAACGCATGATAAGCTGGGCCTTTCGGGAGTTTGGAAACTACGCCCTTTTCAAGAGCGGAGAGACAGTCGTTGACGCCGATGTCTGGCTAGGAGACAAGGTTACGGTTCCGTTGGTGATTCCCAAGGATGTCACCATCACGATCCCCAGAAAGTCGCGCCAGACAATGACCGTTTCCGTCAAGTATGACAGCCCGTTATCCGCGCCTCTGCGCAAGGGGGACAGCGTGGCGAAACTTGTGATTGCGGCTCCGAATGTGGACAGTCGGGAAATCCCTCTGACCGTAGGGGCGGACGTCAATCAACTGGGCCTTGTCGGCCGCCTTGGCGCGGCGTTACGCTATATACTCCTGGGTGCGACATCGGGCTGATTCCGGTCCACGCTAAAATGCCCTGTTGGCGAATGGTATTCTGAAATCACATGACCCATGGCCAGTTCATAACGATCGAAGGCGGTGAAGGCAGCGGAAAATCTACGCAGATCAGCCTGCTTTGCGATGCCCTGACGTCGATCGGTACGGTGGTTCTGAGGACCCGTGAACCGGGGGGATCCCCCGGCGCCGAGGAGATTCGCGACCTTTTGGTCAATGGCGGGGTTGATCGCTGGGACGCCATGACCGAGACGCTTCTTCATTTCGCCGCCCGCCGAGACCATCTTGTTAAGACCGTGTGGCCTGCGCTGGAGGGCGGTTCCTGGGTCATATCGGACCGGTTTTCTGATTCCACCACGGCCTATCAAGGGTATGGACACGGCCTTGGACCGGAACTTGTGGGCGCTTTTTATGATGCTGTTGTCGGAGATTTCCGGCCCGATCTGACGTTGATTCTCGACATCCCGGTTGAAGAGGGGCTTCGGCGGGCAGGAAGCCGAAACGGCGGCGAAGATCGCTACGAACGTATGGATATTTCCTTTCACGAGCGCATCCGGCAAGCGTTTCTTGATATAGCCAAGTGTAATGCGGACCGTTGCGTTGTCATGGATGCATCGTCCGGCATCGAGGGCGTTCAATCTGCGATTCGCAAGGAAATAAGCAACCGCTTCGGAACTGTGTTCCCATGACCGAAGCAGGTGGGGTTCCAGCCCCGAGGGCGAGTTCATCATTGATTGGCCATGAGACCGCCGAGCGCACCTTGCTTGATGCGTTTGAATCCGGTCGCCTTCACCATGCGTGGCTTATATGTGGTCAACGAGGCATCGGAAAGGCGACCCTTGCCTATCGTTTCGCGCGATACCTTCTGTCCCAGGGACACGACTTTACCCCTCCCTCGGGAACAGGCCTGTTCGATGACGCGCTGCTTCCTTCCACTGATCAGGGGGGATCGACCAAGGGCATCCTTCATGTCGATGAATCGCATCCCGTCTTTCGCCGGATTGCTTCTTCCGGCCATGCGGACCTTGTAACGGTCGAGCGACAGGTCGACCCGAAAACAGACAGAAAAAGGGCGGAGATCGTCGTTGGTGACGTCAGGAATATCGGCGGCTTCATGGCCAAGACACCTGCCGAGGGCGGTTGGCGCGTTGTTGTTATCGACGCTGCGGACGAAATGAACCGGAACGCGGCTAACGCTGTGCTCAAGGTCCTCGAAGAACCACCGGACAGGGCGATTCTACTGCTGGTTTGCCATAACCCGGGCCGCCTGTTGCCCACGATTCTTTCACGTTGCCGCAAGATCACCCTTCAGCCCCTTTCTGATGGTGCCGTGCGCGCGCTTCTGTCGCAGATGGCGCCGGAGGTTTCAGGGGACGACATTGAAATCCTGACGAAGCTGTCGGAGGGCAGTATCGGAAGGGCGCTCGAACTCGCAGAGGGCGGGGGTGTCGGTTTCTATCGCGATATTCTCGGTTTGCTGAACACGCTGCCAAATCTGGATACGGAACGACTCCATGCCCTTGGCGATACACTGGGAAGGCGGGGGAACGAGGACGCCTTTCGAACCTTTACCGAGCTTTTTCAATGGTGGCTTTCACGCTTGATTCTGTCGGGAAGCAGGGGGGGCGAACGCCTTCTTGCCGAAGAGGCCCCTTTGGCCGAGCGACTTCTTTCGGTTGCTGGCCTTGATCGTTGGCTGGAGGTGTGGGAAAAGATCGATCGCTTGTTTGCGCGGGCCGGGGGCGGTGGCAACCTTGACCGCAAGCAGGTGTTCCTGAATGCTTTCCTGTCCCTGGAAGGCGTGGTTCGCCGCTGATCGAACCTGATCAGGCGGAACAAATCGGGTCTTCGCATGGAGGAATCTACGGCAATGGCCGGTTCTAAGCCCTATTACATCACTACCCCGATCTATTATGTGAACGACGTACCGCATATCGGACACGCCTACACGACGCTTGCCTGCGATGTTCTGGCGCGGTTCAAGCGCCTGGACGGGTACGATGTGAAGTTCCTTACGGGAACCGATGAGCACGGCCAGAAAGTTGAAAAATCGGCGATGGCGAAGGGCGTTGATCCCAAGGCCTTCACCGATGGAGTGTCGCAGAATTTCCGCGACCTCGCCAAGGCGATGAACTTCAGCAACGATGATTTTATCCGCACAACCGAAGACAGGCACCGCCGCGCTGCGCAGGCGCTGTGGAAGCGCCTGACCGACAATGATGAAATCTATCTTGGAAGCTACGCCGGCTGGTACGCGGTGCGTGACGAGGCCTTCTACGGGGAAGGTGAACTGACCAAATCTGCTGAAGGCAAGCTGACGGCTCCGAGTGGTGCAGAGGTCGAATGGGTTGAGGAACCGAGCTACTTCTTCCGGCTATCGGCCTGGCAGGACCGCCTTCTCGCCTTTTACGAGGACAATCCTGACTTCATCGCCCCCGACAGCCGCCGAAACGAGGTTCTGAGCTTCGTCAAGGGTGGGTTGCAGGACCTTTCCGTTTCGCGGACCACGTTCAAATGGGGGATTCAGGTTCCCGGCGACGAGGCGCACATCATGTACGTGTGGCTGGATGCGCTGACCAACTACATCACCGCCGTTGGTTTCCCCGAAACGGACCATGGGGAATACGCAAATTACTGGCCTGCCGATCTGCATATGGTTGGCAAGGATATCCTGCGCTTTCATGCGGTTTACTGGCCTGCGTTCCTGATGGCGGCGGGATTGGAGCCGCCAAAACGGGTCTTCGCTCACGGCTGGTGGACCAATGAGGGGCAGAAAATCTCCAAATCCCTTGGCAACGTCATTGATCCCTATGATCTGGTGGATCAGTACGGCCTTGATCCTGTTCGTTATTTTTTGCTGCGCGAGGTCCCATTCGGCAATGACGGCGATTATTCCCATCGCGCTATGATCGGGCGCATGAACGGCGAACTGGCAAACAGTCTCGGCAATCTGGCGCAGCGCGTCCTGTCGATGATCGCCAAGAACTGTGGCGCGGCGGTGCCCCGACATGGCGATTTCACGGACGAGGACAAAAACCTGCTGGGTATGGCGCAGGGGCTGCACGGGCGCACCCGGCAATGCCTTGACCGCCAGTCGTTCCATGATGCCCTTGAGGCGATCTGGGTGGTCGTGCGCGCGGGCAATGTATATGTGGATCATCATGCCCCCTGGGTTCTCAAGAAATCAGATCCCGCCAGAATGGAAACGGTTCTTTACGTATTGGCGGAAACGGTCCGGTATATCGGCATTTTGCTTCAGCCGTTTATGCCCCAATCTTCGGCGCGTTTGCTTGATCAGCTTGCAGTGTCCCCCAATCACCGCACCTTCGACTTTGCCGGTGAGGGACATGCCCTCGTTCCCGGAACCGACCTGCCGCCGCCGTCGCCGATCTTTCCGCGGTTTGTGGAAGAGGAGGGGGGCGCTTCCTGATGCTTGTCGACAGCCACTGCCACCTCGATTTCCCTGATTTTGTGGATGAGCTTGACGATGTGGTCTTGCGGGCAGGAGAAGCCGGTGTCGGGGCTGTTCTGACGATCTGCACCCACGTCACTCGTTTCGAGAAGGTTCTCAAGGTGGCGGAGGCGTACGACAACATTTTCTGCACCGTAGGCATCCACCCGCATGAGGCGGGAAAGGAACCCCCGGTCGACGCCGCAAGGCTGATGGAGCTTGCGCAACACCCCAAGGTCGTCGGTTTCGGCGAGACCGGGCTTGATTATTATTACGAACACAGCCCGCGTGAGGAACAGAAGAGAAGTTTCCGGGCCCATATTCAGGCTTCACGAGAAGCCGGACTTCCTGTCATCGTCCACACCCGCGATGCCGATGACGACACGCTCTCTGTACTGGAAGACGAACACAAGAAGGGCGCTTTTCCAGGGTTGATCCATTGCTTTTCCAGCAGCCCGGAGCTTGCCGCCAGATCCCTTGAACTTGGCTTTTATATCTCGATTTCCGGGATTGCCACCTTCAAGGCGGCGCAGGATTTGCGCGATACGATTTCCGGCATTCCGCTTGAACGTTTGCTGGTCGAGACAGATGCTCCGTACCTTTCCCCTGTTCCAAAGCGCGGAAAGAGGAACGAGCCTGCCTTCACGGCCTATACCGCATCGGTGGTCGCCGGGTTGAAGGGGGTTCCGGTTGAAACCTTTGCCGAGGCGACGACAGACAACTTTTTCTCGCTTTTCACCAAGGCGCGGAGGCCTTCGTAATCATGCGTATGACGATTCTCGGTTGCGGGCCTTCGGGCGGTATCCCGGGGGTCAGTTACGGCTGGGGCGCCTGTGATCCTAAAAATATTAAAAATCAAAGACTTAGGCCATCCGTTTTTGTTCAAGGCGGCCAAACAGACATATTGGTCGATACATCGCCGGATTTACGTCAGCAGTTGTTGAATGCCGATGTGCGTCATCTGGATGGAGTTCTTTACACCCACTTTCATGCCGATCACCTCAACGGTATCGATGATCTTCGTCCGATCAACAGGATTTTGAATGGCCCCCTGGATGTCTGGGCCGACGCCAAGACCCTGGAAGTCATCGGTCGCAGGTTCGGTTATGTTTTCGAACCTTTGTCGCCCGGCGCAAACGTCGTCTACAAGCCACTTTTGACGCCTCATGAGGTTGCTGATTCAGCAACTTTTACCATCGGTGATATCTCCATCACGCCGTTTGTGCAGGATCATGGCTATTGCGATACGCTTGGTTTTCGTTTTGGCGATCATCTAGCCTACACGACGGATGCTGTTGATTTGCCTGACCATGCCTTTGACATTCTGGCCGGTGTCCGTGTGTGGGTTGTCGGCGTTCTTGGGCGTGAACCGCATCATACAACGCATGCATGGGTGGGCAGGGCGCTTGAATGGATCGAACGCGTCAAGCCGGAGCTTGCCGTCCTGACGCACCTTGGTCCCGACCTTGATCATCAAACCTTGCTTAATGAACTCCCTGATAATGTCATTCCAGCACACGATGGGATGGGTCTTGATACCGAAGCAGATAGTCTGATTGTCGCTTGATATTTCTTCATTGGTCACATTTGAGTACGCCTGTATCCGACTGAAACATAATCATATATATTCTTCCTTATCTGTTTTATACATAATATACATTATGCGACAATAGATATCCTTTGGGCAAGATGGGACAGCAGGTTCCCCTCTTGCAGAGCGCACGGCATTTCGCGTGGAAAATGTGCTAATTTCCAGGGCAGTCAAAAATTCAAGGTGCGGCGACCCATCATGCGTGGAACAGAAAAACATTCCATTACTGACCTCCTGTCCATCATGGAAAGGCTCCGACATCCGACCGATGGATGTCCGTGGGATGTCAAACAGACATTCAAAACGATTGCGCCCTACACCATTGAGGAAGCCTACGAGGTTGCCGACGCGATTGAAGCTGGTGACAGCAAGGGCATTTGCAATGAGTTGGGCGATCTTTTGTTTCAGGTCGTTTTCCATTCTCGTATCGCCGAGGAAATGGGCGCATTCACGTTTGATGACGTCGTTAACGCCATATCGGAAAAAATGATCAGACGGCATCCACATGTTTTTGCGGATGCGCAGATCAATTCTGCGGATGCCCAGAGCATCGCCTGGGAGGATCACAAGGAATCAGAACGCCGCGACACAGGCGAGCAGCACAGTGCGCTTGATGGTGTCGCCCGCGGCCTGCCCGCCCTTCTCCGCGCTGCAAAACTGCAGAAACGAGCCGCGCGTGTGGGTTTTGACTGGGATGAAGCGGAAGGTGTGCTCGACAAGATCATCGAGGAAATAGACGAGCTCTCCGATGAGCTTGCCATCCCTGATACACAGGCAGACCCGGCCCGGTTCGCCGATGAATTGGGCGACATTCTGTTTTCGTGTGTCAATCTGGCGCGAAAACTTACCATCGACCCGGAAACCGCCATGCGACATGCCAATGCCAAGTTCGAGAGGCGTTTCAGGCACATGGAAACCGCGCTCATTGCGCAGGAGCGAAGCATTGACGAAATGTCCATGGATGAACTGGATTCCCTGTGGGAAGAAGCAAAAGAGAATACGTAGGCGTATCTTCTTGATTTTGTTCTCCTTCCCCTCCTCCTTTTCGATGAATATGATGAATGGAATATCGTCAAAACAGACCGACAGGCTGAACGCCGGACAATGATCAAACGTATCGTCACAATTATCATATGCACCGTTGGGCTGAGCGCTTGCTATCTTCCGGCAAAATTCGATGCCGACATCGAAATCGCCCGCAACGGTTTCTATAAAATCGATTTTGCCGGTTACCTTGCCCGGGTTCCCCTCTATTCCAAGCTTCACAAGAACGAACTTTCCCCGGCCGAGGAAAAGGAACAGGTCGATATTATATTACGTGATCTGAAGCGTGATGAATCTGTCGTGGAAGCGAGCTATTACCAAAAAGGTCATTTCAAGGTTGTCTACAAGAAGCAGGGCGATCTTCTCCAATCGAAAATGATCACCATCCTGCGACGAAACGAGGACCTTATAAGCCTCACGTTCTCCAAAAAGAACGGGACGATTACCGTTCGTGGAAATCATGTCCGCAAGCAGGACGCCAACAGGCTGGCGGATATGGGCCTCTGGATGGAGGGTGTTTTGCGCCTGAAGACAGACGCCGCAGTTGTCTCAAACAATGCGACAACCATCAAAAAAGGTGAAGGCCGGGAGCAATTATTGATATGGGAGATCAAGGGTCCGTTTGATCCAGCGCCGAAAGCAGTCCTCGCACTGCGCTGAGACTAATGGCTACGGAGCGAAAACGGCGCTTAATTCCGTCCATTTTTCGGCATCAGGCGCAAGAATCAGGCTGTTTTCCTCCTGATACGGCAAGGGACTGTAGGCCTCGCCACTTCCAGACAGGGCGCTGTATCCCCCCGCCTCTTCGTGAATCAGAACGCCTGCGGCATGATCCCAGGGCTTCAGCTTTCGATAGCGGGCGAAATCAAGTCTTCCCAGCGCCAGATCGATATACTCGTGTCCCACGCAGCCGTATCTGATTGTTCTTCCACGCCACGTATCGGGGATGTTCGCCTTGGGACCGTAAAAAGCGCCACGCATGTCAGTGGTTGCGGGTGGTGGCGAGGATACATGAACTCGCGAACCGTCCATCCAGGCGCCTTCACCCTTTGATGCATACAGGGTAGATCCACTCAAAGGATCATGGATCCAGCCAACAAGAGTTCGCTGCCTGTAGCACAGGGCGACTATCGTGGCGAAACGTTCACCGCCTTGCGCAAAATTCTTTGTGCCATCGACGGGATCGATGACCCATACCGGCGCACCGCCGTTCAGTTTTTCAAGGATTTCCGGACGGTCGCTTGCCCCCTCCTCACCAACCGTCACCGATCCGGGCAGCAATTTCTCCAGTCCAGCACCCAGCCGTTTCTCGGCTTCCCTGTCAGCGATCGTAACGATCTCTCCCGCAGTCTTTTCACCGACTTCGTGCTTTTCAAGCTTGCGAAATCTTGGAAGGATTTCCCTCTCGGCGGTTTCCCTGATCAAGGCGACAACGTGGTTGGTATCAATCATTTCGGGCATCTTGAACTTGTATAGAGTTCGCGGTCACGTTGGAAGTTTTCCGAGAAAACAGAGAGCAATCGCGCCGCTTCCTGATTGAATTCAGACTGTTGCATCAAAGACTTAACAATGAAACACGAGAACGTAACAGCCTCCCCCTTACCCTTCAGGGCATAGGATTCGGTGATTTCATCCAGATAATCGTGAATTAGCGCCCTCGCCACAACGTTCAACTGCCTTTTCACCGGCCGCTTCTTGCGACGCCATTTTTTCTGTGCTTCAGCGGTTGCCATGTCAATTCCCCAGGACGATCCATGCAAAGCATATTTTCTACTAGTAGAAAATATGCGGATCAATCGGCAAGCCCTATTGCGGGGTTTAATTCGGCTTGTTTGCGAAGACGCGCCGCATCATCCGGATCAAGACGTACCGTCAGGGAAATCAGCTTTTCATCGTCGGTCCGCCCGGAAACATCGCCATGGCTGTAAAGCCACGACAACGTCCGGCCGTCTTCAACCGGTATTTTTACGGTCAAGGTCTCTCTCGATGATGAAAGTGCGACGTCAATCGTCTTGAGAAGGGCGTCAATGCCCTG
>JAPHTL010000221.1 GCA_026193355.1 Rhodospirillales bacterium | reverse complement strand
TGTGGCTTTCGGCGCTTCCATATGTTGAAGAAGGGCGAACTCCTCGGCCTCCAGCGCGCGCAAAATGGCATGCAGGCGATCCGGCCTTTCCGGGTGATGTGCGCCTGGATCATGTTCGATACACGACGGATGGGAAAAAAGAATGGTCTGCATTTGGCCCCCGCACGATTACAGGGGGATTGTCGGCCAAACGTGATGAAAATGCCAGAGGGCTAGCGTCTTGAGTCTGGCGGATCATTCCGATCCATCAGACTCAAGACACGAAACCGGAAAACGCTTCCGTTTCGTTCGAACCGCTAGGCTTGAACCCAGAGGTCGATTCCGTCTGCCCCGCGCTCCGTTTGCAATCGCCCCTGCCCTCGCAGGTGATGAAGGTGCGCCAGGGTTTCGCCAATGGCGAAAAAGAGCTGATGGTCATCCAGTTCACGGGTGAACAGGCTGTTGAGAATTTTCACCCCGGTCGAGGGCGCATCGCAGGCGCGAAAGGTTTCCTCCAGCCTGTCATCATGATGATGGGCCAATTGGTCAAGCCGCGCATCCAGTCCCGTGAACGGCGCGTCATGGCTGGGCAGGACCAGGGTATCGGGGCGCAGGTCACGAAAACGGTCGATGCTTTCAAGAAACAGGGCAAGCGGGTCGCTTTCCGGTTCTTGCGGCCAGACGCTGACATTGGGGCTGATGCGGGGGAGGATCTGATCCCCGGAAATCATCATGCCAAGGTCTTCACAGTAAAGGCAGGCGTGCTCGGGCGAATGACCGGTGCCGGTGATCACCTTCCACCCGTGGCCGTTTATTTCAACGGTATCGCCGTCACGCATCCGTATATAGGCGGGCGGAATAGGCGTCACCCGCTTGGGGTAGGGATTGCCCCGCGATTCGACAATCGACATGAATTCCGGGCCAAAACCCGCCGCCCTGTAAAAGCCGCTGAAGACATCCCGTGACGCCCCCTCAACAGCCAGATCAAGGCTCAACATGCGCGCAAAGGCGAATTCGCCAAGGGTAGTCCACATCTGGACGCCGAAGCGCTCGGTCAACCAGCCTGCAAGTCCCATATGGTCGGGGTGGAAGTGGGTGACGATGACCCGCTTGACCGGACGCCCATCCAGAACAGTATCAAAAATCCTGTCCCACAGCGCCTTGACGTCATCGTTGGCGAAGCCCGTATCGACGATCGTCCAGCCGTCACCATCTTCCAAAAGCCACAGGTTGATATGGTTAAGCTTGAACGGCAGTGGCATCCGCACCCAGAAGATACCCGGCCCCACCTTTTCAACGACGCCATGTTCGGGGATACCATCAAAGGCATAGGTGATCGGATTGTCTGACACAGGAAACCTCACAACAGAATATCAGGGGTGCCCGCGCAGGCGCTGACGGGCAGGTGCTGACGAAACGTGTCATGCATATGGACCGATGCGCCCGGAGTGTCAACGGCTGGAGGCCACGATCGTGGTCAGTGGATGGATTTACCTTCCCTGTGCATCCCCAGCATCCAGCGCAATTCCTCTTTTATCGGGTCCAGATGTGTGGCTTCCGGCGCAGCGATGATCTCTTCGATGATCGCAACATAGACGGGTTCCGGGAAGTAATGCAGGTTCTCAAGAAACAGGAACTTGATGCCGGGGCGAACGGTTTTTGAAAGAAGAAGGCTGTTCACCAGTTTCTTTCGTATTTCAAAACGAAGGTTCCCGGCCTCGGTCAGCTCAAAGAAATCGCGAACGAACTTGCGCGGCGTCAGGTCGCCATCCATCAGGGCGCGAAGGTTGGCGCGAAGCGCCTCGCTGTAGGCCTTGCGGGCGCGCACAACATAGTCAGCGACATGACTGTGAACCCGGTGAATGACATCGGGATCAAAGGCGCTTTCGGTGATCAGGTTGACGCACTTGCTGACCTCGTCGTGCCGCGTTGTCTCGCCGACGATGGAATAAACGCCCCTGATCAGGTTTCCACCGCAAGCCTTCGGGCTAAGCCGCGTCGCCGCCGACAACGCCATCGCGCCTTCAGGGTCGCGCGCAGCGACAAGGGCCAGCGGAAGAGGGTCTTCAAACGATTCAAGGTCAAGATCGCGGTTCAGGAGGTGTTCAGGCATCAGGATCCGACGACGTTTCTCGTCCGTGAACAACGGCTCCTTGCGCCTGTAACCTTCCTTGACCTGCATCGCAAGGCGCATGCCGCCCCTGCTGATTCCAAAATCCCTAGACATGTATCCCCAGGCCCCCTGATACGATCAAATTCAGCGTTTGGGCTGCTGCCCAGACGTTTTCTCCGTGGCGGTCGCTGTAAAGGTTCGAAGCGCCGGCAAATCGTGTAGCGCGTCCTTCTCGCACCACGCCCGGAAATGGCGGGATCCCTCCCGTACCGCTTCCGTTGGCAAAAATTCGTTCATGCGCTCCTGCGTCATCAGGCTGCGGCGCAAGGCGTCGATCGTTGATGCCAGTTCATCCGCGCCCAACTGTCCGTTCGAAGCCATGGCGCACTCGGCATCATCAATGACGCTGGCAAGGACAAGCGTAGCGAAGGCCAGCTTTCCCCCGGCGTCACGCAGCGTACGACCGCGCCACCCGCTGTCACCTTCACCGGAAGGAATCATCGTTCTTTTCGTGGTTTTCACGACGACTTCGCCCACCTTTATTCCATCGGAACATCGTTACGAACATCGCAAGTCTCTGCCGAAAGCCTTAAAATGCGGTAAACAAATGAAAGGCAATGAATACTGTCCGCCACGGCGGTGCTGTTCTTCCCTCTCCTGCGTCCAGAAAGAAGAAAAATGCCTGATGAATATCGATTCATCATTCAATGACAGAAAAACCATCGATTCGTACAGGCATTGTATGGGACTCGCCTGCGGTCAAAATCAACCACAAAATATAGTGCCAAACACAATATGAAGTGTATTTTGCATTGACACACATCTCTATTTATCCATAAGATTCGTGAGGCGATGATTTGAAAGAAGATCCGCTTTTGACCATCTAATGCCGCACAGATCCTGCGGTCGGAAAGTAAAAGTGGACCTTTCCAAAGCATCTTCTTCCGGATTTAAGCGTTTCCATCGAAGTCCGGGTCTAAAAGGGGGGAAGACACATAATGGGGGAGACGGGACCCAAGCCGAAGACGAATGATGGGGCGACGGATTTTTCCGACTGGCCTCGCGGGTCCGCGCACATCTTCACCGTCCATTTCACCAAAACCTGCACGAAAAAAGGCTCCGCCAGTGAAGTCGTCCATGCCCGGACGAAGGACGAGGCCCGTGTAAAAGCGCAATACCTGCGCCCCGACGGCAAGGTCCTGCGCATCGAGAAAATGCGCAAGGGCGCGGCCTCTTACCCCAGCGCACGTTTCATCAACGGCAAATTCCTGGCCGGAACGGTCGCCGAGGAACGGCGGCTCCTGGATTTGGCGAAATAACACCGGAGTCACCGCACCATGGCATTTTTCCGTTATTATCTTCCTCCCGGTGACACGCCCTCCTTCAAGCGTCACGATGTCATCGAAGCCCATGACATCGAGCATGCCGCCCAGGCGATTTGTCGACGACATGGCCTGAGCCGCATTCCCGACGGATTATTGATCTCGCCATGGCCGGACGAGGAATCCGATTCGCTTCGCGCCAGCGACCATCCCCTTCGCGCCGCATCCGCCTGATACATCTGAAACCGGGAAATCACCCGTTCCGCCCGGCTTCATGCTGGCGGCGCGCGGACGCTTGCGGAATACTGGGCAATCGGACCGGTATTCCCCGGCCAGGAGAAAGCAATGCGCATTGGCATCGATCTCGGTGGAACCAAAATTGAGGCACTGGCCCTTGATGCCACTGGTCGTGAACAGGGGCGTCTGCGCGCGGACACCCCGCAAGGCGATTACGACGGAACGGTGCGCGCCGTGCGCGACATGGTCGATGCGCTGGAAACCGCGACGGGTTTCAAGGCCAGCGTCGGCGTCGGTATCCCCGGCGCGCTGTCTCGCGCCACGGGGCTGGTCAAAAACGCCAATTCCACCTGCCTGATCGGCCGCCCCTTGCAAAGCGATCTTGAGGCCGCACTTGGCCGCACCATTCGCCTTGCCAATGACGCAAATTGTTTCGCCGTTTCAGAATCGGTGGATGGGGCTGGCGCCGGCCTGCGCGTAGTTTTCGGAGTCATCATCGGAACAGGGGTTGGAGGCGGCATCGCAATTGATGGCCGCCCCCTTGTCGGTCCCAATGCCATAGCGGGCGAATGGGGGCACAACCCCCTGCCCTGGCCCATGGATGACGAGCGCCCCGGACCGCCGTGCTATTGCGGGCAGCAAGGCTGCATTGAAACTTTCCTTTCCGGGCCGGGTCTGGCCTGGGATTTTCAGGCGCCGATTGGCGGCAGCCTCAGCGCAAAGGACATCGCCGGGCTGGCCGAATGGGGAGACAAAGCCGCAAAGGACGCATTGTCCCGTTACGCCGACCGGCTGGCCCGCGCCCTGGCGACGGTCATCAACCTTCTCGACCCCGATGCGATCATCCTCGGCGGCGGCCTATCAAACATCAGGGAACTTTACGACGTGGTTCCACGCCTGTGGGATGACTGGGTTTTTTCTGACAGGGTCGATACGCCCCTTCTGCCCAACGTTCATGGCGATTCCAGCGGCGTTCGGGGCGCGGCATGGCTTTGGCTGCCGGACAGCAATGAAGACGCCCCCTGATGTCCCCGGCGTCACAAACGCCCGGCCTGTGCCGCGACTGCACCGCGCCGGTTGACGATCCACTGGCGACACGCTGCCCCGCATGCCGATCGCCCAGGATCATCCGCCATCCGGAACTCCACAGCCTTTTTATCGCGCATATCGATTGCGACGCCTTTTATGCGTCGGTTGAGAAACGCGACCGCCCGGAACTGGCGTCCACGCCCGTCATCGTCGGCGGCGGTCATCGCGGCGTTGTTGCCGCTTGCTGCTATCTGGCGCGGCTCAAGGGAGTCCGCTCCGCCATGCCGATGTATCAAGCGCGAAAGCGCTGCCCCGAGGCGGTTGTCATTCGCCCCGACATGGAACGTTATCGCATCGCCGGAGAACAGGTGCGAAACATCATGGAGGAGGCTACGCCGCTGGTTGAACCGCTTTCCATCGACGAGGCGTTCCTTGATCTTTCCGGGACCGAACGCCTGCACCACGGCAGTGCGGCGCACACCCTGCTTCACCTGGTCAAACGGATCGAGGAGGAAGTGGGCGTCACCGCATCGGTTGGGCTCAGCTACAACAAGTTTCTGGCCAAGATCGCCTCGGACCTCGACAAGCCACGCGGTTTCGCCGTAATCGGCAGACAGGACGCCGACGACTTTCTCGCCAGTCGGCCGGTAAGCCTGTTATGGGGGGTTGGCAAGGCGCTCTGCGCCACACTGGAAAACGACGGTATCAGAACCATCGGGCAGTTACGGGCCTTTGGTTGCGGTGAACTGGTGCGACGTTACGGCAGCATAGGCGTCCGGCTGTATGATTTCGCCCGTGGCGAGGACGACCGCAGCGTGATCCCCTACAACCCCGTCAAAAGCATTTCGAACGAAACAACCCTTGATAGCGACCTTTCCGACCTGTCCGACCTTCGCCATAAACTTTGGACGCTGTGCGAAAAAGTTTCCGCCCGCCTCAAGGCCGCCGGGTTGAGCGGGCAGACGGTGACCCTGAAGCTCAAGACCTCGGCATTTCGCCTGATTACCCGCTCACGCCGCCTGCACGCTCCAACGCAACTGGCCGAAACCCTGTTCCGTACGGCGCTGCCGATCCTCGAAGCGGAGGCGGATGGACGCGCCTTCCGCCTGATCGGCGTTGGCGCGGCTGATTTCAAGCAAGATGGAGGCGCGTTTCAGGGGGATCTTCTGGATGATGCGGAAAAAGGCCATCAGGCGAAGGTCGAAATGGCGATGGACGCAGTGCGAAACCGTTTCGGACAGCCCGCCATCGCCAAGGGTCGGAGTCTTCCGCCAGGGCGAAAGGACTCCTGATCCCGCAGCCTAGCAATCGGGTTTGGACAGGCTCTCGACCTTCTCAAGGGAACCGATAAGCGAAAAGTCGCCAAAGTCCTGAACAATCTTCGGAGCAACGCCGTCCTCGCGATAATGCACAAGCATTTCGAAGGTGGGCCGGGAATCAGGGGAGCCGACGGGGAAGTACGCGAAGGCGACCGGCCAGCCCTGCTTCGCCTCCAGCTGCGCCGCGGCCCCGGCCGCCGTATCTTCAACCGACAAAGGCGCGCCGACGATGGCATTCACCTCGTACGGTCCGTCAAGGCTGGCCCCATCGAACAGGAAGCGAAGGAACCCCTTCTTTCCGGCTTTGGCGTCGGCCAGCAACTCAATCGCATGACTTGTCGGAAACATGGTTCCCTCCGGCAGGTCGAATGTGACTTCCTCGGGCTGGACCAGGGACGCCGTTCCCTTGCCACCCAGGCGATCAAGCGTGGCCTTGCCCTCGATGATCTCGATGACCTCGCCATTGCGCATCTGACGCAGATTGAAACGGAACGTCAGCCCATCGTAGGATTCCCAGGTGCTGAAATTCCACGATGTTTCGAGGTTGTGGCCTTCTGAATACCTGTAGGTCATGACCGATTGGCTGTCGGCGATCCAGCCATCGCATGCACGCGAGAAGCTATAAATCATCCGCCCTTCCGCTGCGGCCAGACCGGACGAGGCGCGCGCCGAACCCAAACGCATGACATAGAGGCCGCGGTGAGGGGTCAACGTCTCGCCGCGACTGGCCGTCAAAGGCGAGGTCTCGGGCCGTGTGACCGGCGGCGGCGCAGCTTCGACCGCAGCGGTGACTGGCGGCGGCGTCACGGGCGCGGTTCCGGTGGAGCCCTCTGGTTTCGGGTTAGGCAGGAGAAAGAGCAATAGAGCAATAGCGCCAACGGATGCCGCTGCCCACGTGGTCGCCGATTTCTTCAACAAGAAGTCCTCCTGACATGCCCGGAATGATTAACCGCCGTTACGCACGTGACGGCATCGCACACGACTAAGATAGGCATCCCCCCGCCGACTGTCCACGGACGCCGTGACCATTCTTCCCTTTCATCGGCGATTCGTGCCGCCCGGCAATTTTTGCCTGGTTCGATGAAGTGGTAACAGCTTGATTCAAAAGAAAACTGAAACTGGTACGGCTTTTGCGAATCATACATCTGCCCAACGTGGCAAACGTGGTCCCGGCCCTCAGGCATCGGCAGGGATTGCGGTGCGAGCGAAGAACAACAGCGGAAGAGTGGGAGATGAACCTGTACCAGGATAATCCGGCGGAATCACTGGTCTCCAAGGTTAAACGTCTGGCCGAGGTGATCACGTTCGATACCGCCCACTCCGTGAAAGGCGCGGGGAATACGGACACGCGGAGCGTCACCGAGTCAATTGAGGGCGTGATGTCTGACGCCATCCTTACGGCCACCGCAGCAGAACGCATCATCGCACGGCAATTCGACCGGATCGCCGAACTTGAAAGGCTTGCGATAACGGACGACCTGACCGGACTTTTCAACCGGCGCGGCTTCGAAATGGAACTCCAGAGGAGCATGGCCAACGCAACCCGCCACAAAGAGACGGCCGTCGTCGTTTTCATCGACCTCGACGGGTTCAAGCCGATCAACGACACCTATGGACATGCTGCGGGGGACGCCGTTCTTCAACAGGTCGCCGGCTTGCTCAGGGACGGCATCCGCGAAACCGATGCCGCCTGTCGTATCGGCGGTGACGAGTTCGCCGTCATCCTGAACCGCAGCTCGGCCTCGGACGGCCTGCATCGCGCGACAGGGTTCGACGAAATACTCAATGGCGCCGGCATGTACTGGGGCGAAACGCTGATCCTTCTCGGCGCAAGCACAGGATCATCCATCATCGACGGGCGGCAAACGGCCGATGAAGTCATCCATGCCGCCGACATGGCCATGTACGAAAGCAAGCGCAAACGAAGCGCAGCGACAGCCTGGCAAGCGGCTGAATGACCCCTGCCCCCACCGCTGGAAGGCGGAGCCAAACCTGAAATGCGGATCGAGCCGAAACTACCGCCTCTCAACCCGCCCATATCCGAGGCGTTGCGCCCTCATGCCCATGATCATACAAACGCCCAGAATGGATCGGTTTCCTCATACAACAGGTCCGGAACAGGAATCGGCCCTGAGCAGAACCGCCATCGGGAACTTGTCCCTATTCATCTGCCCGCAACGACGGGCGGGCGGCAACATCAGGATGGCGCAGGACACGATCATGGCCGATACGGGGTTGATGCGCGTTCGATATCCCCGCGGCAGATGGCCGACTTGAGCCTGGATTTGTATCTGGACGGCGCTTTCGATTACGAGACCTACGCCCTCCTCGCCTTTCAACCGGAATTGCACCCCGACTACGATCGAACGATCGGGGCGCTGACCGGTGAAGCGCCGCAACCCGACACGCCAAGAGACTTCATCCGCCACTGGGAAGAACGGTTGGCCTACGAAAGGAAATATGGCGCGAGGGACGAATCCACGATCAACCGCATCCGCCGCATCGTTGATGTGCTTCGCATTATTGATACCCCGATAACGGAGCTCGTGGCCTGAGGAATCAGTGCTGGTAGGTATCCAGCGTTCCGCCCGCAAAGGCGCTCCAGGTCGCCATCTCGAACGGAAGGCGGCTCGGCCCCTTCAGGGATACGAGTCCACGAACCGCAGCGGCGCGACGTGGCGCGACAAAGGCAAGATCGACGGCCTCATCTTCCACGACAGGTTCGCTCACCGCATTCACGGCAGGCTTGCTCATCGCAACGGGATGGGACGGCGTTTCGGCCATCACAATCGGTGTGTGGGTGATCGGACGCGGATCGACGACATCAGCCTTTTCCGTCGCAGAGCCGGTCGCCGTTACGAATTTCGCCAGTTCGACCACCTGTGTATCGGGAATACTGGCCGTGGCGATCTCTGCGTCCATATTCGTCTCTTCAGACGAAAGCCAGGGATCAAAAACCGGGACCATGGCCAGTTGCTGACTCAACCCCGCGATTGGTGAGGCGGACTGATCCTCGACAGTGGCGTCAACAGAGCCATCATCGGCAACATCGGACGCATCGGCAACCATCGTGCCTTCAGGCAGGCCTTTTTCAAGATCGGTGCAGATGTCTTCCCCGGTCGCAGCACGAAGAAGCGCGCAATCCTTGCCGGTGATTGCCGAAATGCCGTGATCGGTGAAGCTCTTTTTCGTCGCCAGATAGACCACGCCCTCGGCAGCCCACGCGGCCACACGCAAAGGCAACGGCATGACACAGCCTGTCACCAGAAGCGGAATAATCAGAACGACCAGAATTCGCGGCACACGGACCCCCCCAGGAGTTCCACCAGAAATGGCGGCAAGGCGACAATTTAAGCAGCGACTCGGCAATCGAATCAAGGAAACCTTGAAAGTTGGTTAATTTTCCACGTTTTCCTGGCATTTAGGCAACAGGCCGAAACCGCCTTGCCAACGCGCCAAAAGGGGGCTCAGGCCGAAGGCTGGCTTTGCGTACCTTCGTCGTCTCCCCCTTCCTCGCCCGCCTTTTTCATCTTCTTCGGCTTGGGAAGATCCAGCTTGATATGAAGTTCCCGCAGGCGGGCGGGTTCGACCTCGGCCGGCGCCTGCATCAAAAGGTCCTGCGCCTGCTGGGTCATGGGAAAAAGGATCACTTCACGGATGTTCGGTTCATCCGCCAGCAACATCACCATGCGGTCGATGCCGGGGGCGGAACCGCCGTGCGGCGGCGCGCCGAACTTGAAGGCGTTGAGAAGCCCGCCGAATTCGCGCTCCACGTCATCATTCGAATACCCGGCGATTTCAAACGCCTTGTACATGATATCCGGACGGTGATTCCGGATAGCGCCTGACGACAGCTCCACGCCGTTGCAGACAATGTCGTACTGATAGGCCAGAACGTCGAGGGGGTCCTTGCCGTTCAGCGCATCAAGCCCACCCTGGGGCATCGAGAACGGATTGTGGCTGAAATCGATTTGCCCGGTATCGTCATCCAGTTCGTACATCGGATAGTCGACAATCCAGCAGAACTTGAAGCAGCCGGTCTCGCGAATTCCCAGTTCGTCGCAGATGCGGTCACGGGCGAAGCCGGCGAATTTTTCTGCGTTTTTCTTCTGGCCACAGGCGAAGAAGACTGCGTCGCCGGGCTTCACCCCGGTCGCAACGCGGATTGCCTCAATGCGGTCCGCTTCCAGATTCTTTGCAATCGGACCCTTCACCCCGTCCTCGGCGAACACGATGTAGCCAAGCCCCCCTGCGCCTTCTTCGCGCGCCCAATCGTTCAGCTTGTCGAAGAAGCTGCGCGGGCGATCCGCCGCACCCGGTGCCGGAATGGCGCGCACAACGGCGCCTTGGCCCACCAATTTGGCGAACAGGCCGAAGTTGGAATCGCGGAACGGTTCGGTCGTATCGGCGAGCACGATGGGATTGCGCAAATCGGGCTTGTCGGAACCGTACTTGAGCATGGATTCCGCATAGGGGATGCGGGGGAACGGCGCCTGGGTCACCGTGCGATCACCGCCAAACTCGTCGAACACGCCTTGCAGAACGGGCTCCAGAGCGGCGAAAACATCGTCCTGCGTACAGAACGCCATTTCCATATCAAGCTGATAGAACTCGCCCGGCGAACGGTCGGCGCGCGCGTCCTCGTCACGGAAACACGGCGCGATCTGGAAATACTTGTCGAAGCCCGAAACCATCAACAGCTGCTTGAACTGCTGCGGGGCCTGCGGCAGAGCATAAAACTTCCCGGGGTGAATACGGCTGGGCACCAGATAGTCGCGCGCGCCTTCGGGCGAGCTGGCCGTCAGGATCGGTGTCTGGAACTCATGGAATCCCTGATCGGTCATACGGCGACGGACGGACGAGATGACCCGGCTGCGCAGCATCATGTTGGCGTGAACGTTTTCCCGGCGCAGGTCGAGGAAACGGTACCGAAGGCGAAGGTCCTCGGGAAATTCGGCATCGCCCGCAACCTGAATCGGCAGCATATCGGCGGCGGATTCAACAAGGATATCGTCAACCGTAACTTCAACCGCCCCCGTTGGCAGGCCCGGATTAACGGTTTCAGCGCTGCGGTCGACCACCTTGCCGGTAATGGTGACAACGCTTTCCGGACGCACCTTTTCGGCCGTCTCGAACTGGGCGCTGGAAACATCGATCACGCACTGCGTTATGCCGTAGTGGTCGCGAAGGTCGATGAACAGAAGGTTTCCGTGGTCACGCTTGCGGTGAACCCAGCCCGAAACGCGGACCTGTTCGCCTGTATGTTCGGACCTCAACTCGCCACAGTTGTGGGTGCGGTAGGGATGCATCGAAACCTTCCTTGCCTTCACAATGTATCAGCCACCCTTACCCGAGACAGTGGCCGGAAGCGCGCATAACCACACCGAAGCGCCCCTTTTGTCAAGCCGCCAATGCGATTTTCCCCGGTTCCGCGCCTGTCCTGATCGGCCATCGCCCTACAGGCGCTTCCGCCCGGCGGGATTTGCGTGTATAGGATCATCCCCATGTCTGTTATCACCAACTCCAAAGTTCTCGCCAACCTGTGCAAACGCCTGTCCGAAGCAACCTTCGTGACGGTTGATACGGAGTTTCTGCGCGAGAAAACCTTCTGGCCGCACCTTTGTCTTGTTCAGGTCGCCGGCCCCGATGATGTTGCGGCCATCGACCCCCTGGCGGACGGCATTGATCTCACCCCCCTCTTCGATCTTCTCAGCAACCCGAAGGTCCTTAAGGTTTTTCATGCCGCCAGGCAGGATCTGGAAATATTCCATCACATGACGGGGAAGGTTCCCGCGCCAATGTTCGATACCCAGGTCGCCGCGATGGTCTGTGGCTTCGGCGATTCGGTTTCCTATGAAACGCTGGTGAACCGGCTGGCCAAGGGGAAGATCGACAAATCGTCGCGCTTCACCGACTGGTCGCATCGTCCGCTGAGCACGAAGCAGATCAACTATGCGCTGGCCGACGTCATCCACCTGCGCCCGATTTATGAAAAGCTGAAAAGAAAGCTCGACGAGAGCGGGCGAGCTGGGTGGCTGGACGAGGAAATGGCCGTCCTGATGGACCCTGTAACCTACGAACAGCCGCCTGAAAATGCCTGGAAGCGGATCAAGGGACGCGGCCACAAGCCCCGCGTGCTTGGCATCCTGCGCGAAGTCGCCGCGTGGCGGGAATCCGAAGCGCAGTCACGCGACATTCCGCGCAACCGGATGCTGCGCGACGAAGCGCTGCTTGAGATCGCCCATCACACGCCGAAAACAGTCGATGACCTTGCCCGCATCCGCGGTCTGGGCAGGGGATTGGCCGAAGGAGCCAACGGACAGTTGATCCTGAAGGCAGTGGCCCGTGGCCTTGCCCTGAAGGACGACGAACTGCCCGATGCCCCCGTGCGACCGGACCTGCCGGGCAACATCGGACCTGTCATTGATCTTCTGAAGGTATTTCTGAAGATGAAGTGCCAGGACAACGAGGTCGCCAGCAAGCTGGTGGCGACCTCTGACGATATCGAACAGATCGCGGGCCTCGGAAAGGACGCGGACGTTGCCGCCCTTCACGGCTGGCGATATGAAATGTTCGGCAAGGAGGCCCTCGACATGCGGGCCGGGAAAATCGGCATCGTGATTGAAGGCAAACGCCTGAAAACCATCAAAAGATAGGTTGCCGAGCCATCCGGCTGCCTACTTCAGGCTGCACACATCGCCCTTGAGGCCAAGGACCTTTGCAAGGTCCTGCAATCGGCGCTGCACAACTTCACTGGTGAACATGGCGCCGTCCTTTGGCAAATACAGGCGCAGAACCCCTTCTTCAATGGCCAGCGATGTTCGCTTGAGAAGGTCCGGCGCACCGCCGGTCAGTGTATTGGCGAGGCGCAGACCGACGCCGATTGTTCGGGCGCTTTTCTCCGTTCGATCATCCAGCAACCGCATGACATCGGCCACGCCGGGGGTTTTCACCCCTCCGGCATGACGCATGGCGATCGACAGGGCCATCGCCACCCGGTTGCGGTGAGTCAATCCGGCAAAGGGCAGACGCAGAACGCGCATGAACGCATGTTCCGCCCTGTAGTCCGGGTGTTCATACCAGGCGATATCGCTCAACAAGCATGTCGCCAGCCGGATACGGCGGGCATCATCATCCTCAATCGCAAAGAGAGGGCTAAGCCAGTCAAAAAGCTCATAGCCGCGGGAAGCGAACCGGCTGCCTTTCTCCGACACGCGCTCACACGACGCGATCAACGGGTCTTCGGTCTGGAGGTTGCCGGGCAGGTTTTTGAGAAACTGCCCCTCCCGCATGCCATAGCTGCAAAAAACGATCTGGCGAGGTTTGGCGACCCGCAGAACTTCACGCATCACAAGGGCCGCCATGGGCAAGGTTCCCAAACGACG
>JAPHTL010000115.1 GCA_026193355.1 Rhodospirillales bacterium | reverse complement strand
TCTCCTGCGCCTGCTTCGCGGCGCTGAGCGGGCTGGTGCGCGGTCTGTCGCATGAGGTCTACCCCTTCTTCATCGCCTTCGTGCGCAGCGCACTGATCGTGATCATCATGGTCGGCTGGCAGCGCCAGGCGCTCCGCACCATGCGGGTGCGCCGTTTCGGCATGCACATGCTGCGCGCGCTGGCGGGCACCGCGGGGATGCTGACGCTGTTCACCTCCTACGCCCTGATGCCGATTGCGGACGCCACGGCGCTGACCTTCACCGCGCCCCTGTTCGCCACCATCGGCGCCGCCCTGTTCCTCGGCGAGACAGTGCGCGCGCGGCGCTGGGCCGCCACCGCCGTCGGTTTCGTCGGTGCGATGATCATCATCCGCCCCGGCTTTGGCGAATGGGACAGCGTCACCCTCATTCCTCTGGCGTTTTCGTTCTTCCTTGCGGTGATCATGCTGTCCATCCGTTCGCTGGCGAAGACCGAGGACACAAACACCATCGTGTTGCTTGGCGCGCTGCTGATGACGCCGCTGAGCCTGATCCCCGCCATTTTCGTGTGGGAGATCCCGTCGCTGGAGAACGCCCTTCTTCTCGTCGTCGCCGGCGTCATCGCCTTCGGCGTGCAGCAGGGCATGACGCGCGCCTACGCCGCGGCCGAGGCATCAGCCGTCATGCCCTTTGACTTCACCCGCCTGATCTTTACCGCCATCATCGGTTATCTGGCCTTTGGCGAGAGTCCCGATGTCTGGACATGGGTCGGCGGCGGGGTGATTTTCGTCACAACCATCTATATCGCGCACCGCGAGGCGCAGGTATCGCGGGCCGAGGCCCGCGCGGCGCGCAGCACACTGGAATAGTCCGGCGCATTTGCACCAAGAGGGTCGCGCTGAAATCGGCGATCTGCTAAAAACTAACGTTTACGTAAACGTCAAAAGAGGGTCTTCGTATCATGGATGTCAAAGGGCATGCGGCCGTTGTAACGGGCGGCGCTTCGGGTTTGGGCGAGGGCACGGCCCGGGCGCTGGCGGCAGCCGGCGCGAAAGTCGCCATTTTCGACCGCAACATGGACGCCGCGCGCAAGGTCGCCGAACAGATCGGCGGCGTCGCCGTGGAATGCGATGTTTCCGATGCGGCCAGCACGGTTGCCGCCTTCGCCACCGCGCGTGAAGCCAATGGCCCGGTCCGGGTGGCCGTCAACTGCGCCGGCATCGCGCCCGCCTCGCGCGTTGTCGGCCGCGATGGGCCGCACGATCTGGACCTGTTCGCGCAGGTCATTTCGGTCAATCTGATCGGCAGCTTCAACATCATGCGCCTGGCCGCCGCCGAGATGGCCGCACAGGATCCCTTCGCCACGGGCGAGCGCGGCGTGATCGTCAGCACCGCGTCGATCGCCGCCTTCGAAGGCCAGATTGGGCAGGCGGCCTATGCCGCGTCCAAGGGCGGGGTGGCGTCGCTGACCCTGCCGGTGGCGCGCGAACTGGCGAAGTCGGGCATCCGGGTGATGACCATCGCGCCGGGCATCTTCGGAACCCCCATGCTGTTCGGCCTGCCGCAGGAAGTTCAGGACAGCCTCGGCGCCGGTGTGCCCTTCCCCTCGCGCCTTGGTCGTGCCGACGAATACGCGGCGCTGGTCATGCACATCGTCGGCAACGAGATGCTCAATGGCGAAACCATCCGCATCGACGGCGCGCTGCGCATGCAGCCGAAATAAAACGCCGCGCATTGTGACCGGAAAAGCCCCGCTGGGACCACCTAGCGGGGCTTTTCGCTTGCGCATCCGCTTGGCGCGGGGGCCGGTCGGGGATAGACTTTTCCCATGGTCCGAATCCACACGCACCCGCCCGCACTGGTTGATCTCGAAGTGATCGCCAGAAACGCGTTGGAAACGATCCCCGATGTGCTTCTGCGCCACACCGAGGGGCTGGTGATCCGCGTTGATGAATTCCCCGACGAGGAAACGGAACAAGACTTCGAACTCGACAGCCCGTTCGATCTTCTGGGTCTTTATCGCGGTGTGTCGATCGACCAGAAAAGCGTCGCCGATACGCCGTCCGATGTGGACATGGTGTTTCTCTATCGTCGCCCCATCCTCGATTACTGGTGCGAAACGGGCGAGGATCTGGGCGATATCGTCCGCCATGTGCTGATCCATGAAATCGGCCATCATTTCGGGTTCAGCGACGACGATATGGACCACATCGAAAATCAGGTGTGATAAGCTGAATCAAAAGCGCAAGGAGCGTCACCGATGACTGCACCAAAACCGCTATCGCACGAAAAACTTCACACCGCATGCGACCCCAGGGCGCTGGGCTTCAGGACGACGGCCGAACTTGCCGAGGTGGAAGGCGTCATTGGTCAGGGCCGCGCGGTCGAGGCGGTGCGTTTTGGCATCGGCATCCGGCAAAAGGGATACAACCTGTTTGCCCTCGGCCCCGAAGGGACGGGCAAGTTCAGCCTCGTTGAACGGTTTGTCACCGCCGTCGCCGCCGATGAGTCGCTGCCCAGCGACTGGTGCTACGTCAACAATTTCACCGAACCGCACAAGCCGCGCGCCCTGCGTCTGCCGCCCGGCCGCGCGCGACCGCTTGGCCGCGATATGGAAAAGCTGCTTGAGGACCTGCGGCAGGCCATCCCGGCGGCCTTCGATGGCGAAGAATACGCAAACCGCAAGGAAATCATCGAGGAGCATTTCAAGGAAAGCCATGAGGCGGCCTTCGGCGCGTTCCGCAAGGAGGCCTCGGAGCGGGGTATCGCCATGGTGCGTACGCCGATGGGGC
>JAPHTL010000298.1 GCA_026193355.1 Rhodospirillales bacterium | reverse complement strand
TCCGAAGGGAAAGCTGGGATACAATCTGGTATACATCTTGGGTTACGTCAGAATAACGACTCTATACATTTCAATTGATTGAAACATTTTAGCTTGTGAAGCAGTTCCCTCCTCCGGAGCCATTTCAAGACAAAAAAGGCGCCCCACGCGGGCGCCTTTTTTCGTTGGGTAATCAAGCCAATATGCTGATTTCAGCATAAGAATTTCTCATCACGTTATTTCGTAAAAGACGGGTCTGTTCGGCCAGGGTTTCCGAAAATTTCACGTTATAGCCATAGCGACCTCAATTGCTACTATGGTTCCAATACAGTCCGTTAGGGACCAAAAAAGAACTCGCCCTTTTGACGACTCCCCTCAGGAATGGAACCAAGATCACTTAGCCATCAGGCGGACGTAGGCGGCGACGTCGTAAACTTCGTCGTTGCTGAGTGTGCCAGCCCACGCGGGCATGAATTCGCCTTTTCCTTCGCTGATAACCTTCACCAGCTTTTCATCTGTCACGCCTTCCATATCGGTGCGTTTGGTGAAATCCCCCATCTCGACGCGGATCAACTGTGCTAGCAAGCCATCGCCCTTGCCAAACCGGCCATGGCAGGAGGCGCAGGCGCCCTTGTAGATAACGCGGCCTCGGCGCGTATCGCCAATCAACTTGAGGTCCTTCCTGGTCATCCGAAGCACGTAGGCGGCAACATCGATCAGTTCCTCCTTCGGCAGGGCCACACCCCAGTTAGGCATCAAGGTGGCGTCCTCCATGGGACGGTATCCGCCGATCAGGGCAGCCAGATCCTCCAGCTCTTTGTTCTGGTATTTCGCTTGGGTCAGGTCAGCCGGCTTTATGTGCCGCTTGAACGCGAGCGGGCCTTTCCCTGTCCCGTCCTTTCCGTGACAGACGATGCAGTACGAAACGTACAGATGGCTGCCGGTTATCGGGTTTGGTTGCTCCTGCGCATTGGCGGCTGTTGCCAACGCCAGAAACGAAATCATCGTTACAAACCATGACAAGTGTTTCATCTGACGGCTCCCAAATGGCAAGGACACGACAAAAGGTTTCGGAACAGATCGAACGTCATCACGCATCACTTTTCTTGCTGAAGTTTTCACGTTCGAATTCGATGACATCCCGCGTCAATTCCGCCATTTCCTTGAAGAACGGCGTTTCAGACCGATCAATGATCTTTTCGCAAAACTGGGGAATCCATTTGCTCAAATGCTCGTCGTAAAAACGCTTCTGTATTCCCTTGCAGAACATGGCGTCCTCGTTTTTACCTTCCCGCCGCGATTTTGACTCGAAGGATGCAAGCCTTTGCATAAACTCCATCTCCGCACTCACATGGTCGGGAAGTTCAACGTAGTCGTCGGCGTATTTCAAACCTGCCGCCTCGATAAAAACCTTCACCTCGGCGGTCTGCTTCCCCCAGAACTCGCCCGAGGAATTGCTCTCGTTCTCCACATGGATTGATTCGTAAGGAGAAATCCGAGAACCTGGACCGATAAAAAGCCTTGTGTATTCCACGGCCAGATCCTCGGCGAGTTTATCTTCCGGAAGATCAGGGAGAATTTGTTCTATCGATATTCCCAACCCGGCAACGGCGTCTGACATTTCCGGGCTTTTCAGCAGGTTCACGAAGTCGGTTGTAGGTTCCGCCCGAAACACCGAGGCGAGAAGGCCATAAACGTTACTGCGCGCTTGGGCCATATCGGCCTGGTCGTTTCGGACGTTACCCATTGTCTCTTCCTTTCCTGCTTTCTTTGTTCAGGCCGTATTATGCTTTGACGACCTTGACCGGGGTATCAAACCAACGCTGCGATCCGCCGATCGGATCCGACCAGTTAGGCATCGCCACGTTGGGGTGAACACCATGCTTCTTCCACCACATGTTCTTCGCATCGGAGTCAGCTTCGGCGCCACCTGAAACAGGTGACGGTTTACCCGATCCGTAGATGCCCGAATGCTGACGACCCAGATGGTGGGAAATGGCGACGACACCGGGCACGATGCCCTCTGTCACATAGGCCGTCGTCGCGAACTCACCGACATGGCTTGTCACCTTGATCGGATCCCCGTTCTTGATGCCGCGTTCGCCTGCGGTCTTCGGATTGATCCATGCGGGATTGTCATGCTTGATCTCGGCAAGCCACTTGCAATGGGCCGTCCGGGAATGCGTGTGCACGGCAATCTTGTAGGTGGTCATGATCAGCTCGTCCGCCGCCATCTTCTGATGCTCGGGGATAGGCGTATAGGTCGGGAACGCCGGCAATCCCTTGGATGCGAAATTGTCGGAGTAGAAATCCAGAAGACCCGTCTTGGTGAACTTCGTATTCGGCGGGTATGCCAGATACGCTTTGTCTCCGATTTTCTGGGCAACATAGGCACCCTTCGCACCCGGGGTCTTCAAATAACCGACCTTCTTGGCTTCGTCCGCGCTCTTGGATCCGGCCTTCTTCCAGTTCCAATAGACGCCCGTCTCGGTATCAAGGATCACGCCGTCCCCCGATACATCCACTTCCTTCGCAAAAAAGCCGAAGTTCGGCTTGGCATTCGGGTCGTGCCAGACACCAGCCTTCTTCATGTATTCGAAGCCCCCGGCCTCCTTCACGCCCGGGGTCATCTCACACGATTGGCGAACGAAATCTTCCTTGCCGTTCCACGCCAGCTCGAAACCAATTCGCTTGGCAAGTTCCGGCCAGACATCGCCCTGGCAACGCGCCTCACCCAACGGTTTGACAAGGGGCTGACGAATGGAGAACTCGGCAATCTGGTTCGCCGAAACCATGTCCTCCCAATCCCACCGTTCAAGGTAGGTGACGTCGGGCAGGATGATGTCCGCATACTGCGACGATTCATCGTAAACGATGGTCGTGCAGACCTGGAACGGGATGATGCTTTCATCCTTCATCAAGGCGGAAACGCCCTTGTTGTCGCCGTTGATGAAAGCGGGGTTGTAGCAGCTCCACCAGTAGACCTTGGGGCGCCCATGATGTCCGTCCTTGATCATCGGCCATACCTGATGGCTGACGTGATGCGTCGGGAAGGCGACCTCACCAGGGAACCCATCCTTGATATGCAGGGCCTTGGAAACCGCTGCCTTCTTGGATTTGGGATGACTCCACCCCGCACCAACCCCCATGACGCGGCCACCCGGCTGGTCGAGGTTGTTGGTCACCGCGGCAAGCAACATCGCCCCGCGTTCCGTGTCGGCGCCGTAGTAGTGCTTGACGGCGCCGCGATAGGTGACGAGGCAGGCCGATTTCGCCTTGGCGAAGCCGCGCGCGATTTCCCGGATCTTGTCTGCGGGTACGCCGCTTTCCTTCTCCGCAAATTCGGGCGTGAACTTGGCGACGTGTTCCTTTATCGCGGCGATCTTCTGATCTTCCGTCGCATTGAACTCCTTGGTCACCCGCATGAACTTCAGATGGTCCTTCTTGAACAGACCCTCATTCATGATCACGTTCGTCATCGCCATGATGATGGCGCCGTCGGTGCCGGGTTTGAGCGGTAGCCACTCGTCCGCCTTGGCGGCGGTATTCGTCAACCGCACATCAAAGACATAAAGCGGCACCCCCCGGTCGACCTTGGCCCGGATCAGGCGCTGCGACGTCGGAATATGGTTGGTGTGGGTTTCGAAATTGTTCGACCCGAAGTTCACGACAAAATCCGTGTTGTCGTAATCCCAGTTGTCGTACATCCCGCCCCAAAGGCTTTCCTGGCCAACCCACTTCGACGCCTCGCAGACAGACGTATGGTTGCCGATGGTTCCTGTACCGTAGGCAGACATGAAGTCGTACATGGTCGCGGCCTGGGACGCCTTATGACGCCCGTACTGGTACATGAACAGTTCGGGGGTTCCCGCATCGCGAAGCTCCTTCAGCTTGCCCGCGATCTCGGTCAGCGCCTCGTCCCAACTGATCCGCTTCCATTTGTGCTCACCACGTTTTCCAACACGCTTGAGCGGATGGAGAATGCGATCCGGGAAGTAGACCTGGTTCACCCCGGCTTGCCCTTTCGCGCATATCTTGCCGAGTGTCCTGATCGAATCCGGATGGCCTTCGAGCTTTACCAGCCGTCCGTCTTCGACATAGCCAATCATTGAATCGCGCGTCACGCACTGCCAACAGGTAGTTGGGATAGCCTGACGTTCCTTTCCGGTGGTCGGCGAGAAATCCTTGCCGCCCTCGACAATTTTTACAGACCCGGCAAGCGCCTTGCGGCTGCCGCCAACGCCAGCGGCCAAAGCGGCGCCGCTTGCGGAAGCCAGGGTCATGAACTTACGACGGTTCATCTTCGTCATTTCAATTCTCCTTGTCCTGCTTGCCGCGACCTATGGGATCTGGTCCACGAAGTGATCCAGCTTGCCCTTCTGCCGCTTGGTGTAGAGGGTGTTCAGCTCGTTGTTCGGATCGACATAGAACAACTGCGGATGCGTCCCTTCCTCTGGAAGCAGAACGTTCTTGGCAAGATTGTGCTCCTTGACCAGCTTCGACACGTTGCTGTCGGGATCGTTGAGATCGCCGAAGATACGGGCCCGACCCTGGCAGGTATTGACGCATGATGGCTCCACACCGTTGTCGATGCGGTGCGCGCACATGGTGCACTTGTCCGCGGCCTGCTTGGTCGGATCCTTGCCGGCCTTGACGTAAGGATTGAAGGACCGAACGCCATAAGGGCAGGCGTCGATGCATTTGCCGCAACCAACGCACTGGGCGGCATCAACAAGGATCAACCCGTCCGGGCGTTTGTAGGTGCCACCACTGCGATAACGGATCTTCTTGCCGTTCGGCGCAATAAACGTCGCACGTTCGCCGGGAAACTCCGGGCAGGCCTTGACGCAGGGCGGAACACCGTCCTTCTCGTTGCCTTCGCAGTGATTGCACATCAGCGGCAGGAAACCCTTCTTGGTGTTCGGAAATGTCCCATGGGTCTTTTCCTGGATGACCGTCCTGAAGCGCCCCAAAGAGACATCGTTCTCCGACTTGCACGACACTGTGCATGCCCGGCAGCCGATGCATTTTCGCAGGTCCATGACCATTCCCCATCGGGGAACTTCGGCGGCGGCCGCTTCAGCCGGGCCTGCGCCTGTGGCGATCGCCGCGGCCCCCGCCGCGGCTCCGGCGGTCGAGCTGAGAAGCTCTCGCCGGGTTATGCCTTTTTTCGTTATCTCGTTCATGGTGTGTAACCTCCCGTTTGGTGAAGCCTGTTTTTCCGTTTTTTTTCTTGGTTGAGCCGACCGTTCGACCTCCTTTCTTCCGCTACTTTCCCTTGCTCAACAGATCGATGGCGTCCTCGAAATTGGCGATCGCTTCATCGAGGATGATGAGCGCGTATTTCTTGTTGTGAACGCCGTTGCCGAAACGAACGACGTTGAGGAATTTCGTACCCAGGGCGACAAGCTCTTTTGCCTCTTCCATCGCGCCCTGATCCGCACCTGATTTTTCGGCGTCGACGATTGCCTGGATCGCGTCCTGCTCAACCGCTGCAATCGATTCGACTTCCTGCGTCATGGTGGATTTCCAGTCTTCGGCCACCGCCTTGTGCTTGGGGCCGTGACAAGAAGCGCAGGCCTCGCCCGTGCCAATCTTTACGGCATGCCCGCGCTTGCCCAGGGTGTCTTTGGTATGGCAGCCCATGCAGTTCGTGTTGACGGCATTCATCATTTGCGGCGAGGTAAGAATTCCATCGGCGACAGGAATGCCGGCGAGCAGGATCTTCTGGAACCTGTGCTGGTCTTCGTGGCACAGGCCGCATTCCTGACGCGCCACCTCGAGGTAATCCGCAGGTTTCTTGTGGACGATCGGCGCGTGGCAGTCGTCACAATCGGCACGCTGCGTGGCGGTGTGCCGTTCATGCATCAGCTTTCCGTCATGCTCTTTCGCAGCCAAATCCGGTGAACGGTTGTGGCATTCCGTGTAGCAACCTTCCGGCCTGATCTCGCCGGATCCCCGGACAATCCCAAGGTGACAGCTTTCACAGGCAACCTTGTCCTCGATCAGGGTCTGATGCGTGATGACTTTTCGTGTCGGGTCATCGGCCTTCAACTGGCCCTGCAGCGATTTTTCCGGGATCGTATGGCACAGCGAACATTTGCCGCGCCCCTGATTAAGCGAGGGAAACACGCTCGCGTGCTTCAAGCTTGCAGTTTCGATCTTTCCACCACCGGCAGGGGCCGCTGACTTAGGGTTGCTTGATTGACCGAAATGACAGGCGAAGCAGGTTTCCTTTGGGACCTCGAAGTGCTTCGCCTGCGAATTCTTGACGTGGCAGGTGTCACAGAAGACGGTCTGCCCCTCAATCGGCTTTTCAAAGTGCGGGCCGTGCTTGAAACGGACCTTCTCCGTAAATTTGATTTCTTTCCCCGAAAGCTCCGCCTTGTCATGGCAACTGAGGCAGGCCTTGTCGGGAATCTGCGCGCGCACCGGAAGCGGCGCCTTGGGGTCTGCGAGGTAGGCGGCCAGATGCCTCAGTCCAATGAATTTAGCCTTGAGCGTTTTTTTCCCGCCCGGCTCGAAATGGCACTGGATGCACTCGGCCTGTTTTCCGTTCGCACTGTTCGAAGCATGATGTTTGGAGGATTTCCATGCCACGTACTGCTCACTCATGGTGTGGCAGTTGCCACCACAAAACGATGAACTGGCGGTATAGCTTTCCACGCCCTGCCATGTGGCAATGGCGACAATGACGATGATCGCAAATGACGCTGCTAGAAGCTTCCAGCCGATGGCCAGCCGCACGGCCAGTCCTCCCCTGTTTCTAGGTTGGGGTGCCCGATAATTTCCGGGTTCTATGGCGTGATCCCCTTGTCGCTTCATAAGCATTTGCCGTGCCAACAAACGCAATGCGCTGGAATCGATGAACAAATCACCCAAGTAGAGTGAAAGCTCTTGTCGCGACCGACAAATAAACGGCGCAGATGTTACTGGGCGGTAACATTTGAGGCCGGACAAATGATTCCGGAAATAGCGTTTGAATGCAGCATGTTGGATGATTATTAAAAAAAACTAATGTAACGGTCCGGTAACAATTTGAATGTTTGTAATTTTACTGACCCATTACTTCTGATCTCGCCCCGCACAATGTGAGCCGCTATAATCAGTCACAATGAGCGCCCAGGAAAAAGGACGCCACGTCCCCTCCCCATCCTGGGGACGCAAGCAGGGTTATGCGGTCCGGCAGGGCTGCTTATCGAGACGTTGATGCTGGGAAAAGGAGCTCCCCTTGGCGAGATCAAGGCGGAATGTGCTGCGGGTCACGGTGTTTGTGCTCGCACTGTTTTTTTCGATCGGAACCGCCTGGGCGCAATCAGAGAAGCCCCTGCGTCTTGGGTTGACTGCTGTTGTCGCTTCGGAAAATCTGCGATTCTTCGACCGTTGGGCGGCGTACCTTACCAAGAAAATGGGCCGCCCCGTCGAGTTCATACGGCGCCGGTCCTACCGTGAAGTCATGGAGATGCTGGAAGCTGGGAGCATCGATTTTGCGTGGATCTGCGGTTACCCCTTCGTACAGAGAAGGGAACCGGAATACCTGCAGCTTATGGCCGTCCCCATTTATCAGGAGAACCCCCTCTATCATTCCTACATCATCGTCCACCGCGACAGCCCATACAAAACACTCGACGATCTACAGGAAAAGGTTTTCGCTTTCTCTGATCCGGATTCAAATTCTGGATTTCTCTATCCGCAATTCCTGTTGGCGAACATGGGGTTCCATGTTGAACGCTTCTTCCGGGAAACCGTGTTCACGTTTAATCACGGCGAGACAATCGAGGCCGTGGCGGAGCGCTTCGCCGATGGTGGCGCAGTAGATTCCTACATCTGGGAGTATCTGGCTGAAGTCAAACCCGAGATGGTCAATAAGACGCGTGTCATAAACAAATCCCCGCCCTTCGGTTTCCCCCCTCTGGTCGCTCGACGTGGCATTGACAAAGAAACGACGGCTCGTTTCAGTGAAATCATGATCAGCATGTCAGAAGATCCGGAAGGACGCGCGTTCCTCAAGGAACTCAAGCTCGACGGGTTTGGCATTTTTGCACCCGAGTTGTTTCAGAACATCCGGGAAATTGCAGACGAAGTGAAGAAGGCGCGCCCATGGCTGTCAGGAAACAACCGCAAATGAGCTGTTAGGGCCATAAAATGATGAATATCCGCAACTGGAGTCTGGCGTTCAAATTGCCGCTGGCCTTCACTGCGCTTGTTGCGGGGATTGCGTTCACAATTGGCGCCGCAATTATCATGCAGGACTGGTTCCGCTTTCGCGAAGCCTTGGAGGAAAAGGCGTTGCTGCTGGCGCGCTCGGCGGCGGTTAACGCGCCCGCGGCAATTCTCAGGAACGACTACTGGGAACTCTACAAGGGGCTGAAAAGCGCTTCGGCCAAAGGCATTGGCGGCATGCGCGATGAGGAGGTTCTGACCTCCATGGTCCTCAATGAAGATGGCCGTGTTCTGGCGCACCTCTATCCATCGGACAATCCTTTGGGGATGCCCTTGCAAACGAAGAATGAGGCGGACCGCGCGTTTCTTTCGATCGCATTGCATACGACGGAACCGAGAATTCTTCGCGGAAGGGGATTTATTGAAGGGGTCATCCCGGTTTTCTCTGATGAAAAGAAAATCGGCGTTATTCGTCTACGCCTTTCCACGGTGGAACTCGTTGCGCAGATCAAGAATGGCGCACTCACGACATTTGGACTCACAGCGATTCTCGTCTTCGGAGGAAGCATCCTTGTCGGAATGATTTCCCGGCGACTGCTCCGACCTCTTACGGCGCTTTCGACGGGCATGGAGGCAGTTGGGCGCGGCGACTTCCCCAAACTTGATCCAGCCATAATCAAGGAAGGTGACGAAATCAGCAAGCTGGAGGCCAGCTTCAATCGAATGGCCCTGGAACTGGAGGAAAAAAAGCAACTCGAGCGGGAACTTTCAGCCAACGAGAAAATGGCGGCGCTTGGCCGGATTGCCGCCGGCGTCGCGCATGAAGTGAATAACCCGCTGGCAGGGATGCTCAACTGTCTGGATACGCTGAAACGCCACCCCGATGACGAAAAGATCCTTGAACGTTATCTTCCCCTGATCGAGAAAGGCCTCAACCGCATCCATTCGATTGTCCAGGGCCTGCTCGGCGAGATGAGAACGGAAACCGCGGATGATGAATCCGATGCATCCTGTCTTGACGATCTGCGCGAAGTCGCCCTTGCCGAAATAGGCGAGAGGCCCATTCACCTTGAATGGGGTAACCAGCTGTCGGGCGCAAAGATCAATTGCAAGAGAGTCCAGCTCATCGTTCTCAACCTCCTGAAGAATTCAATCCAGGCGCTCGACGGAAAAGGAAGCGTCAGGTTCCGTTCAGCGCAGGATGGACCGTGCCTTTTCTTTGAGGTCGCCGACGACGGCCCCGGCGTCCCCGAAGAACAACGTCGACACCTGTTCGATCCGTTTTACTCGACACGGCCTGAGGGAACAGGTCTGGGCCTCTGGATCGTTTACCGACTGACAAGAAGCATGGGGGGGAAAGTGGAGCTGACGACATCCCCGGAACAGGGAACGGTCGTACAGGTGTACATCCCGACCGACGCAACCGATCAGGATAACGTGGATTGGGTAATATGAACGAGACCGCTTCAGAGCTTCAGGACTATCGGGAATTCTGCATCCTGATCGTCGAAGACGACGAGATCATGCGTCTGTCCCTTGAGGACCGGTTGCAGATCGAGGGCATACCCGTGATTTCCGCACCGGATATCGGAACTGCGCTGCGCTTGATGGAAACGGGCGAGGTGGACCTGGTCGTAACCGACATTCGGCTTCCCGATGGCAACGGCGCTGAACTTTTCGAACAAATTACGAAAGCCCACCCGGGCATCCCCGTCATTCTGATGACCGCCTATGGCTCCGTTCCCCAGGCGGTGCAGCTGGTGAAGGCGGGCGCCGTTGATTACCTGACCAAGCCCTTCGAAATGAGCCTGTTCATCAAGCGGGTAAAACGGACCCTTTCCCGCATTGCCGATGCCCGTCTTTCCGCCGATTTTCTGGGGACGACCGGGCAGGCGTTCAAACCGGGAACCGGCGTTCTCGGTCGCAGTACGGCGATGCGACGGATCGAACGTCTGGTCGCAAGGCTTTCGGATGTCGACAGCTCCGTTTTGTTGACAGGCGAATCCGGCGTGGGCAAAGAGGTCGTCGCCACACTGATCCACACCAACAGCAAGCGCACGGGCCACCCGTTCATCAAGGTAAACTGCGCAGCATTGCCCTCGACACTGATCGAAAGCGAGCTCTTCGGGCACGAGAAAGGCGCATTCACCGGCGCGGTACAACGGCGTATCGGGCGATTTGAACAGGCGAATGGCGGAACGATCTTTCTCGATGAAATCGCCGAAATCCCACCCGAGCTTCAGGTCAAGTTGCTGCGTGTCCTTCAGGAACGTGAACTGGAAAGGGTCGGCGGACAGGAAACGATTACGCTGGATGTCAGGGTCATCGCTGCGACCCAGGTAGACCTGGAATCCGCCGTGCAGGACGGCCGGTTCAGGGCAGACCTGTTCTGGCGCCTCAACGTTATCCATATCAACATCCCACCCCTGCGCGAACGGTCCGAAGATGTTCTCTATCTTGGACGTTCCTTTGCGGAAGGCTTTGCCGAGGAAATGGGAAGCGACGCGATCGGCCTTTCCGCGGAAGCCGAGGCACACCTTCTGGACATGAGTTTTCCCGGCAATGTTCGCGAGTTGAAAAACATCATTGAACGGGCCGTTGCACTTTCCCCCGGCCCCAGGATAACCGTGCAAGATCTGCTGCCCCTGAACGGCGAGGATGACATCACCGGAGTTTCCGGCGCGTCACCAACGCTCAGAAAATCGATGGAAGAATCGGAGAAGTCCGCCATTAGGAAGGCCCTCCTCCGGAACGACTGGGTGATTGGCAAGGCCGCCGATGCCCTCGGTATTTCGCGAAAAAGCCTCTGGGAGAAAATGAAGCGCTATGGAATCGAGAAGTAACTCTCTTCGACTTTTCATCTCTGGCGGCATGGCTTTGTTCGCCTTGATCCTGCATGCGACAATCGGCTCACCGGCATCCGCCTGCATGTGGAAGGGCGACCCCGAGGTCTTGTTCAACGCGCAGGAGGACGCCAGGCCTGTGGAGATCGACCCCGGTCAAAATCCGGCTAAAATTCCTGGCGGAACCGGATACGGAATCGCCGTTCCCGGGCCAGGCGAGGCAATTCCCTATCTTATCGCCACCCACGGACGATCCCTCGATGGCGTAGAGGAAGTGAAAGGCTTCGGCTTCATGGCCATCATCGACCTCGGCACCCCCGTGATGGCCGCCCACCGCCATCGCGATGAAGCCGAAGCCGCCGACTTGCGTTATGTGAACATCCCCACAAAGGGCGACATTCCCACCGACGAAGAAGTCCGTTTTTTCCGTGACGCGATCATCACCGGGAACAACGGCTCCATAATGGTTTATGCAAAATCGCCCGCCCTGCTGGGGACCATGTGGGCGGCCTATCGCGTTCTCATGGGATCGAGCCGGACCTACGCAATCGGCGAAGCCGCATCCCTCGGCCTGAGGGTTGCCCCTGGATTTACGAAGTGAGGCCGCAATTATTTTTGGTTTACAATCCGGCATACACCCTAGAATACACCGTAATTAATACTCTAAATATTTCAAATGGTTACCTTTGATATGCTTGCAAACTGACTCCCTCATCCAAAGCCATTTCAAGACAAATAGGCGTCCCCAGCGGACGCCTATTTGCTGGTTAGCGTCCACACACCATCCCATTCGGACGGAGGTGGCGCGTCCCGGAGGTGACCGATACGCTCAAGGAAAACCTTCACAGG
>JAPHTL010000021.1 GCA_026193355.1 Rhodospirillales bacterium | reverse complement strand
ACGCCGCGCACGCCCAGGCAGTCGCCGCGATTGGGTGTGATGGCGATATCGATGACCGGATCGGCAAGGCCCATGACCTCGGCGGCCGGAGCGCCCACCGGCGCATCAGCGGCAAGATCGACGATGCCCGAGTGTTCGTCGGACAGGCCCATTTCGCGTTCGGAAAGCAGCATGCCGCAGCTTTCGACGCCGCGAATGCTGGCCTTCTTCAGGGTGACGTCGATGCCAGGAATATACATGCCCTCGGCGGCGAAAACGCCCTTCATCCCGGCGCGCGCGTTGGGCGCGCCGCAGACCACGCCAAATGTTTCTTTGCCGGTGCTGACCTTGCATACCCGCAGCTTGTCTGCATCGGGGTGGGGTTCGGCCTCCAGCACCTCGGCAACCACAAAGCCTTCAAGCGCGGCGGCGCGATCCTCGACGCCTTCCAGTTCCAGGCCGATCATGGTCAGGCGTTCGGTGATCTCGTTCAGGGTCGCATCCGTTTCCAGATGCTCGCGCAGCCAGTTCAGCGTGAATTTCATATGCTGAGCCCTCCCACCATGGCCGGCACGTCAAGCGACGAGAACCCGTAATGGCGCAGCCATCGCAGGTCGGATTCGAAGAAGGTCCGCAAATCGGGAATGCCGTATTTCAGCATCGCCAGACGCTCGACCCCCATGCCGAAGGCGTAGCCCTGATACTTCGCCGGATCGATGCCGCAGTTTTCCAGAACCTTCGGGTTGACCATGCCGCAGCCGAGAATCTCCAGCCAGTCGTCGCCGTGGCCGATGCGGAACTGCCCGCCTTCGCGGGTGCAGCCGATGTCGACCTCGGCCGAGGGTTCGGTGAACGGGAAGTAGCTGGGCCGGAAACGGACCGGCAGGTCGTCGACCTCGAAGAAGGCGCGGCAGAAATCGATCAACGCACCCTTCAGGTGGCCCATGTGGGTCTTCTCGTCGATCATCAGGCCTTCGACCTGATGGAACATCGGCGAGTGCGTCGCGTCGTAATCGCAGCGATAGGTGCGGCCGGGAACGATGATGCGCACCGGCGGCTTGTTGGAAAGCATGGTGCGGATCTGCACGGGCGAGGTGTGGGTGCGCAACACCACACGGCCGGGGACCCCATCGGGGCCAACCGTCTCGTTGGGCAGGTAGAAGGTGTCGTGTTCCTGACGGGCGGGATGTTCGCGCGGAATGTTGAGGGAGGTGAAGTTGTACCAGTCGTCCTCGATATCCGGGCCTTCGGCCACGGTGAAGCCCATCTCGCCAAAAATGGCGATGACCTCATCGATGGTCTGGCTGATCGGGTGGATGGCGCCGAGGCTTTCGGGGCGCGCCGGCAGGGTCACGTCGACCCGCTCTTCGGAAAGCCGGGCATCCAGCGCAACGGCATCCAGCGCATTCTTGCGCGCATCAAGCGCGGCGGCGACTTCCTCTTTCAGCACGTTCAGCGCCTGGCCGGCGGCCTTGCGGGCGTCCGGGTCCATCTGACCCAACCCTTTCATCAGGCCGGTGATCCGCCCTTTCTTGCCAAGCGCGGCGACGCGAACGTCATCCAGCGCCTTCAGGTCGGCGGCGGCGGCGGCGGCGGCCAGAAGCTCGGCGCGAAGCTGTTCAACGGTGTCCATGGTATCCCCACCCATCGATTCGCGATCCTCTAATAACCAGACCCTTGAAACGGGGCCCTGAAAACGGGACAGGGGGCCGCCCCGAAGGCCGGCCCCCTGTCTTTAAGACTTCCGATTAAACAGCGAAACGTTTAAGCGGACTTGGCGAGAGCGGCCTGAGCCTGATCCACCAAGGCCTTAAACGCCTCCGGCTCGCTGATGGCCAGGTCCGAGAGGACCTTGCGGTCGACTTCGATCCCCGCCTTGTTCAGGCCGTTCATCAGCTGTGAATAGGTGACGCCGTGCAGACGGGCGCCCGCGTTGATGCGCTGGATCCACAGGCTGCGGAAATTGCGCTTCCGCGCGCGGCGATCGCGATAGGCGTATTGCAGCCCCTTCTCGACCTTTTCCAGGGCAATGGTGTAGCTGCTGTTGTTGCGCCCGCGATAGCCCTTGGCCAGCTTGAGCACTTTCTTGTGACGGGCGTGCGCTGTGACACCCCTTTTGACTCGTGACATGGTTCAGGACTCCTTATGCGTACGGCAGATAGGACTTCACGATGCGTGCATCGGCGGCCGACAGGATCAACCCGCCGCGTGCCTGACGCTTAACTTTCGTGGTCCGGCGGCGCAGATTGTGGCGCTTGTATGCCGAGTTGGCCTTCACCTTGCCCGAGGCGGTCAGACGGAACCGCTTCTTGGCGCTCGATTTCGTTTTCATCTTGGGCATTTTTTTTCCTTTCGTTCTCTACGGATGTACCGCCGGCGGATCGGCATGCCCTTGACTAGGCCTCACCGCCTCTCGAAGGGGCGGTTTATAGCCCCCACCCCGCATGAATGCAAGCCTTCTGGCGCGCAAACCGTATGAATGGAGGCGGAAGGAATAGGCGATGCCAGCGCGGCGCGACCGGTGTACACTTGCGCATGTCGACGAAAAGGCCGTAATCCCGCAATTGCCAATGAACAAGACAGACGATGCAAGGCTCGACGCCGCACTGCTCAAGTCCATAAAACTTCTTGAGGACGCTGTGCGTGAACAGGAAAAGGCGACCGTGCGTATTATCGGTCTTGCCGAGCGACTGCGCGAGTCGGCAACCAGTCGGCCCGTTCAGTTACAGGCCGACGGAATCATCGAATCGTGCGGCTTTCAGGATGTCACGGGTCAGGGCATCCGGCGCGTCATCCGGTTTTTGCGCTACCTGCGCGAAGGCAAGGCGACCGTCGGGGCCATCCCCGAGGACATGGGTCAGGAAAAATCGGGGACGCCGCCACTGACGCAAGCGCAGATAGACAGGATGCTTGCCGAAAAACGGCGATGAGCACCCCCCCAAAAGAAAAAACACCCGCCGCGATCATGCGGGCGGGTGTCGTTCCGAAAGCCCGGAATTTTTGGGCGTGACGTGCGTGGTCCTGTCCCTTATTTGGGCGCGATGACCATCACCATCTGTCGGCCTTCCATTCTGGGGAATGCCTCGATCTTGCTGACTTCCTCGGTCTCGCTGCGCACCCGGTCAAGGACCTTCATGCCCAGTTCCTGATGGCTCAACTCTCGGCCACGGAAGCGAATGGTCAGCTTGACCTTGTCGCCATCCTTCAGGAAGGCGTTCACCTTGCGCATTTTCACCTGATAGTCGTGCTCGTCGATGCCGGGGCGCATCTTGATCTCTTTGACCTCGATGACCTTTTGCTTTTTCTTCGCCTCGTGCTTTTTCTTCTGGGCTTCGTACTTGTACTTTCCGTAGTCCAGAATCTTGCAAACGGGCGGTTCGGCAGCGGGGGAAACCTCGACAAGGTCCAGACCTGCCTCTGCGGCAAGATCAAGCGCACTGTCAATCGACACAACGCCGAGCATTTCGCCTTCGGCGCCGACGAGGCGGACGTTCGCCACATCGATCTCTTCGTTGACGCGCGGCCCCTCACGGGTCGGCGGCGTCGTCATAGGTCTTCTGTTGATGAATGATACTCCTCTGTTTCGGGAAACACCTTATCGTCTTGCCGGCCGGATACGGGCGGCTGAGCGGCGGCGTCGAACTCCCCTACAAACTTACGACACTTCGCCGGTCCGGGCTTTGCAGCCCTTTCATTTCGGGCCGGACGCTTCTGCCTTTAATCTAGCGACTGCCTCATCAAGCGCAAGAATTTCTTGATCCTTGCCACCAAGACGCCGCATGGCGACCGTGCGGTTCTCGGCCTCGCGTTCGCCGACAACGAGAATCACGGGGACCTTGGCGTGGCTGTGTTCGCGCACCTTGTAGTTGATCTTTTCGTTGCGCAGATCGACTTCGACGCCAAGACCGGCGGCGCGCAGCGCATCGGCGGCCGCGCGGGCGTAGTCGTCGGACGCATTGGT
>JAPHTL010000307.1 GCA_026193355.1 Rhodospirillales bacterium | reverse complement strand
GGCCCAGACCTGACCGATGGGCACCAGTTCGAAATCCGGGTGATTGGTCAGGAACCACTTCGCCTGATCCTCGTTCTCGCAGGGCAGGACGGAACAGGTCGCGTAGATCAGCCTGCCGCCGGGCTTGACCAGCCTTTGCCCGGTACGGGTGATGCGCCTTTGCTTTTCCAGCGTTTGTTCAAGCTCCGGCGGGGTCAGTCGCCATTTGGCGTCCGGCTCCCGCCGCCAGGTGCCGGTTCCCGAACAGGGCACGTCCAGAACCACCCGATCGGCGACGGATGGTTCCAGCAGGGGGGTGGCGCTCCGCCCGTCAAGCGGTTGGGTCACCACATTGCTGACGCCCGCGCGCGTCAGACGGTCGTTCATGCGGTACAGGCGTTTCTCGGAAATGTCGCAGGCGACAAGGGTGCCCTTGTTGTTCATGGTCGCCGCCATGGCCAGCGTCTTGCCCCCCGCGCCGGCGCAATAGTCGATGACGGTCATTCCCGGCTTTGCATCGGACAGAAGCGCGATGAGCTGCGACCCCTCGTCTTGGACCTCGACAAGGCCGTTGCGGAACGTGTCGATCCCGCCCAGGCGCACACGCTGACGGATGCGAAGCCCAAGCGGGGAAAGTTGGGTGGCTTCCGACTCGATGGATTCGCGCGACAGGCTGGCGATCGCTTCGGGGCGTTCGCACTTCAGGCTGTTGACGCGAAGGTCCAGCGCGGCGGGTTCGCTCAATGCGTTGAACTGGCGGGCAAGGTCGTCGCCCCAAAGTTCGACGAACATGGGGTCCAGCCAGCCCGGATACTCGAAAGCGACCCAGTTGGGCATTTCGGGGTGATCGAGGGGTTGGCCCTCCAACGCGCCGGCGATCGATTTTTCGATTTCATTGAGGGGTTCGGGACAATGGCGGCTTCCGTTGAACAGGCAGGAAATATCTTCCGCCGTCATCCGGTCGGTCAGCGCCAGATCGGCAATGGCCCGCAAGCGCACCATCTGACGGTCAAGGGCCGAAAGTTCATTGCGGCCGACAACCCGCGCCAGCCACCAGTCGAGCCGAGCCCGCCTGCGCAATTCGCCATAGACGCGTTCTGCGATGCTTCTGCGATCCTTGGCGCCGATATACCGTTTTCCCCGGAAGAAACGGTCCATGACCGCATCCGTCGGCGCCCGGGCCGATTCGGCCCGGTTGAACAGTTCGATCGAGGTCTGAATCCTCGCGCCAGGGGTCACTGTTTTTCTTCTCTGTTTGCGCTTTCAGGCGGCGTCCGACGACAGGTCAGCTGCCACCTCTGTAATTCGGCGCTTCTTTTGTTATGGTCACATCGTGGACATGGCTTTCGCGCAGCCCGGCAGAGGTGATCCGACAGAATTTTGTTTTCTTTTGCATCGAGTGGATATCCGGGTTCCCGGTGTATCCCATGGCCGAACGAAGCCCGCCGACCATCTGGTGGACGACAGTGCTGACCGGCCCCTTGTAGGGGACGCGTCCTTCGATTCCTTCGGGCACCAGTTTCAGTGAATCGGAAACTTCGGCCTGGAAGTAGCGGTCGGCGGAACCGCGGGACATCGCGCCGAGCGATCCCATCCCCCGATAGGACTTGTAGGAACGGCCCTGATAGAGGAAGACCTCGCCGGGGCTTTCATCCGTTCCCGCCAGCAACGAGCCGACCATGACGCAGGCCGCCCCGCCGGCGATAGCCTTCGCCAGATCGCCGGAGAACTTGATGCCGCCGTCGGCGATTACCGGAACGTCGGCCTTGTTGCAGACCTCGGCCGCGTCCATCACCGCCGTGAATTGCGGAACGCCAACGCCCGCGACCATCCGCGTCGTGCAGATGGTTCCGGGCCCGATGCCCACCTTGACCGCATCAGCGCCCGCATCGATAAGGGCCCTGGCCCCATCCGCCGTCGCGATATTTCCGGCGACGATCTGCGCCAGAGCATTGATTTTCTTGATGCGGGAAACGGTTTCCAGAACCCCGCGCGAATGGCCATGCGCGGTATCAACGACGATGACGTCAACCTCGGCATCGAGCAACGCTTCGGCCCGCTCCACCCCGGCATCGCCAACGCCGGTCGCGGCGGCGACGCGCAGGCGGCCCTTGTCGTCCTTGCAGGCGTTCGGAAACTGCTGGGCCTTTTCGATGTCTTTCACGGTCATCAGGCCGATGCAGCGGAAACTGTCGTCGACGACCAGCAGTTTTTCGATCCGGTGCTGGTGCAAGAGACGCTTCGCTTCATCCCTGCTGATGCCCTCGCGCACCGTGATCAGTGGCTTGTCGTCCGTATTGGCCGTCATCAGTTCGCGAACAGGCTGGTTCACGTTGTCGGCGAAGCGAACGTCGCGGTTGGTCAGAATGCCGACCAGCTTACCGCTTCCCTTCTCGACGACCGGGATGCCCGAAATGTTGTGCGCTTCCTTGATTCTGAGCGCATCGGCCAGGGTCGCTGCGGGATCGATGGTGAAGGGATTGACGATCATGCCGGACTCGAACTTCTTGACGGCGCGGACCTCGCCGGCCTGCTCCTCGGGCGTCAGGTTCTTGTGGATGACGCCGATGCCGCCAGCCTGCGCCATGGCGATCGCCATATTGCTTTCGGTCACCGTATCCATCGCTGCGGAAGCCATGGGGATGCCAAGCCGGATTTCACGGGTGAAACGGGTGGACGTATCCGCCTGCGACGGAAGGACGTTCGATTCCGCCGGCAACAGCAGAATGTCGTCGAAGGTCAGCGCCTCTTTGATGGTCATGGGGCCTCCGTGGAAATTTGGCGAAATCATACACATCCCGCCGACAATTCCAAGGCGGATCGCCGCGCATCATTACGCGGCCCTTCGCGCCCATTATGGGCTATAATGCCTTCGTCTTGAAGCCCGCAGAAAACCGGCTAACTGAATAAGTGTAGCCCTGTTTCAATCGGGGCGGCAACTCTTCCCAGGAGGCGTGATCATGCCGAGCAACAAAACGTGGCTTTTGGTGACCGACGGCGCAAGGGCGCGGATTTTTCTCAACGAGGGACGGGGAAAGGGACTCGTGCGCGCCTTTGACAACGATTTCGCCGCATCCCATGCCCCGTCGCGTGACATTTCGGCCGACCGTCCGGGGCGTCATGCGCAACCCGGCGGGGGGAAGCACGGGGTGGCCCCCCGTGCCGACGCACACAAACTGGAAAAAGAGAAGTTCCTCAAGGATATGGCCGGAGTTCTCGACGAAGGGGCGGGAAGTGGAAAGTTTGCGTCTGTCGTATTGGTCGCGCCGCCCGAATCACTGGGCATCCTGCGCCGTGAATCGTCAAAACGCGTAACCGGCGCGGTAACCAAGGAGGTTAACAAGGACCTGACCCACCTGAGCGACGCCGAGCTTCAGGCCCATTTGAAGGACGATCTCTGGCTGTAAACAGGTTGGGGTGATCAGTCGCCCCGACCGCGAAATCCGGTGGCGACGACGTACATTTCGGCAGATTCCTTGCGGCTGGCGGGGGGTTTGGCGTGCTGTACGCGGGTGAAAAGCTTTTTCATCTCGGCCAGAAGGCCGTGTTCCGTTCCACCCTGAAAAACCTTGGCGACGAACGTGCCGCCGGGGGAGAGGACTTCCTCGGCGAAGGCCAGCGCGGCCTCGCACAGGCCGATGATCCGCAAGTGATCGGTTTGCTGGTGGCCAGTGGCGGGGGCCGCCATGTCGGACAGGACCACATCGGCGGGTCCGCCAAGAATCTCTTTCAGTTTTTCCGGCGCATCGTCGTCCAGAAAATCCTGATGCAGGATGGGGATGTTGGGGATCGGCTCCATTTCCGAAATATCCAGCGCGACGACAACGCCTTTTTCCTTGCCCGCGCCATCAATCCTGACACGTTCCGCTGCCACCTGCGACCATCCGCCCGGTGCAGCGCCAAGGTCGACCACCCGCTTGCCGGGGCTGAGAAAATGAAAGCGATCATCCAGCTCGATCAGCTTGAAGGCGGCGCGCGAACGGTATCCCATCCGCCGGGCGTCGGCGACATAGGGATCGTTGAGCTGGCGTTGCAGCCAGCGGGTCGATGATGTCCGCCGCCCCTTGGCGGTTTTGACCCGGACGGTCAGCCCGCGCGCGCCGCCCGATCGCCCATCCGGTCGTCCCTTGTGACCCGACCCACCCTTGCGTTGTCCGCTCACTGCGCATGTCCTCCATGACAAGAAGCCATTGATACAGCGAAGTGGCTGTAATTCAAAGGGGCGCAATACCCCCTACACAAGGCGAAAAGGGTGTGCTAGAAGATGCGCCCTCATCCCAATGGGGCGTAGCCAAGTGGTCCAAGGCACCGGATTCTGATTCCGGCATTCGTAGGTTCGAATCCTACCGCCCCAGCCATCCTTCCCAGTCCGGCCCTGCCCTGCGGGGC